>JACYMB010000001.1 GCA_015272205.1 Synechococcales cyanobacterium T60_A2020_003
ACACGGGCAGCACCAACCTGGCAGAAATCAACTATGCGCGACAGCTAGGAATGGATGTGATTGTCACCGATCATCACACATTGCCGAGCGATCGCCCCAATGTTACTGCGATCATTAATCCGCGATCGCTCCCCGCCGATCATCCGCTAGCAACCCTCTCTGGTGTGGCGGTGGCCTATAAGCTCGTCGAAGCCCTGTATCTCACCCTCCCAGATGTACCGACGAAACCTTTAGAATCCTTGCTGGATCTGGTGGCGATCGGCCTGATTGCGGATCTGGTTGAACTCAAGGGCGACTGTCGCTATCTGGCGCAAAAAGGGATCCAACAGTTGCAGCGGCATACACGGGGGGAATCGACCCGTCCCGGCATTGCCAAGCTGTTAGAACTCTGCCGCAAAACTGGCGATCGCCCCACGGACATTTCCTTTGGCATTGGCCCCCGCATCAACGCCATTAGCCGGATTCATGGCGATGCCCGCTTTTGTGTCGAACTGCTCACCAGCTCGGATGGCGATCGCTGCCACCACCTCGCCCTAGAAACAGAACTCGCCAACACCCGCCGCAAAGCCCTACAGAAAGACGTGGTGCAAGACGTAACCGCTCGTGTGGCTCAGTTGGACTTATCGACCACCGATGTGATTGTGCTGGCGGATGCTCAATGGCCTGTGGGGGTGCTGGGACTGGTCGCCGGACAGATTGCTCGCGAGTATGCCCGCCCCACCATCCTCCTCATCACCGATGCTCCCGATACACCCGCCCCTCGCCTCGCACGCGGCTCTGCCCGATCCGTCAACGGCATCGACCTATACCAACTGCTGAGCGCTCAGGCGCACCTGCTCCAAGGCTATGGCGGTCATCCCTTCGCGGCAGGGCTAAGCCTCCCGGAAGAAAATTTGCCGCTATTTACAGAAGCGATTAACCGTCAGTTTCGGCAGCAGTACGGCGCAGAGGTGATTACCCCCGTCCTTAAGGCGGATCTGACCGTGACCGTTGCTGATCTCGGCGCGGACTTATTCAAGGAACTGAAGCTGATCGAACCCTGCGGCATGGGCAACCCTGCACCGATCCTGTTTATTGCCAACTGCTGGTTTGAAAACGTGTGGAACCAAAATCTGAAAGATGTTCGCGGGCGGAAGGTCAGTTATATCAAAACGACCTTTCAACTGTGGGACGATACCGCCACCGAAGGCTTTCCGGGGGTATGGTGGGAGCACTATAAAGATGAGGTTCCCTCCGGTCGGTGTGATGTGCTGACCGAACTCGACTTCAATTCCTATTCCAAACAGTACGAACTGCGCCTGATTGCCATCCGTCCAGCCCAGTCCGTCCAACTCAGCGATATTTCCCTGACACCCTCTGTGGACTGGATCCTCGACTGGCGGGGACAGGCTCAACCCGTCCAACCGGATGCTGAACCTATTTTAACGGTAAATCGCTGTCCTAGGAGTTGGGCGGATCTAACAGCTTGGTTTCGGCGTGCCCTGCGGGAAGAGTCCAAACTGGCGATCGCCTACCCCCCGCCCGCCACCACACCTCCCGTCGAACTCTGGCAAACCTTGGTCGGCGTTGCAAAATACCTCAGCCGGATGGGCAACCCAGCCAAACGGGTACAGCTTCTAGACAAATTGGGAGTGGGCGATCGCCCCTTACACTTCGGCATTCGCGCCCTCCAGTACTCCGGCTTTACCGTCACCGCCTCCGATGCCGGACTTCACATCACCTACGATCCCGAAGCTCCGATCCTAGAATCCAGCCAGATCGCCGCCATCGAAGCCTTCTTCGCAGCCATCCAAGAAGAACGGTTTCAGCAACAGTACTTCTACACGGTGCCGATTGCGACGATTCAGGCGATTGCGCGGGGAGAGGTGGGGAGGTGAAGAAAAACCGAACGTTACAATCTTTGAAGTTTTACAGACTTCTACCATAGGCAGTGAAACCTCTGCTGTAGACTGATTTTTAACTGTGAAAAAGGTGATTACTGGTCACATCTAGTGGAGCCATCCAGTAGGTTAATGACCGCTAATGTAACAACCGTCAACAGCCGATAGTGTTGGAGCATTTATATCAATGTCTCATACCGTAAAAATCTATGACACCTGCATCGGATGCACCCAGTGCGTTCGGGCTTGTCCAACGGATGTTTTAGAAATGGTTCCCTGGGATGGTTGCAAGGCTGGTCAGATTGCATCTTCCCCCCGTACTGAGGACTGCGTGGGCTGCAAACGTTGCGAAACGGCTTGCCCCACTGACTTTTTGAGCATCCGGGTTTACCTCGGTGCTGAAACCACTCGCAGTATGGGTCTTGCTTATTAAAGCAACGCCATTTCAAACTTTTTGAGGCTGGTGCCTTTCATAGAACGTTGAGTTACTTCTGACTGGAGGGATCTGTATCCCTCTTTTTTTAGCTCTTTGGGGCTTTGTTGCATGATTAGAAAAACGGTCAGGTTCGCCTTGAGAGTGTCCTGGTATTAACCTTCAACCTTGTAGCTATCGGGTTTAGCGATCTGAATCATGCGGTTGAGCGCAACACATTTGATGAACAATTCCACGGCTTGATTGTCAAATTGACGTGCACTGAG
>JACYMB010000002.1 GCA_015272205.1 Synechococcales cyanobacterium T60_A2020_003
TTCCGGTGGGAGAAGCCCGCACCGTATGTTTGCATCGGTGTCGGGAGTACGTCACAGTCTTAAAGCAAGATCTTGGTGCTAGAAAGAGTTAGACAGGGTTCGCTCTGCGTCTTTCGTGAGTAGTGCCGACACTCCCACGTCTTTTAAGCGTGGGAGTCCATCAAGACGACGTTAACCAGTGCCCAAACTCATCTTGAAAGCGATCGCTCAATATGGCTTCACGGATTTTGCGGGTGAAACTTACCAGTTCTGCGATATTGTGAATCGAAATTAGCGTGTAGCCTAGAATTTCCTGCGATCGCAGCAGATGATTAATATAGGCTCGACTAAAGGTTTGACAGGTGTAGCAGTGGCAATCGGGATCGATGGGTGAAAAGTCTTCGCGGAACTTGGCGTTCTTAAGATTCCAGCGATCGCCCTTGACTAGAGCATTGCCGTGACGCCCCAAGCGAGTGGGAATCACGCAGTCAAATAAATCTACACCCGCAGCGATCGCCTGCGCCATTTCCCGATAGGTTCCCACCCCCATTAGGTATCGGGGCTTGTTCTGGGGCAGCAAAGGTGTGGTAACTCGCACAATCGTTTCAATGAGCTCTGGCGGTTCACCCACACTGACTCCGCCGATTGCATATCCCGGCAAATCGAGTGTGACCAATTCTTGGGCTGCTTGCTGGCGAAGTTCAGGATAGACACCACCCTGGACAATGCCAAACAACGCCTGATCGTCGGGACGCTGATGGGCATCCATACAGCGCTTCAGCCAGCGGTAGGTGCGCTGGGTCGATTCCAGAATGGCGTCTCGGCTAGCAGGATAGGGGGGGCATTCGTCGAAGGCCATAATGACGTCTGCTCCCAGTGCATTCTGAATCTGAATGGAACGCTCTGGTGAGAGGTTGATCAGTTGCCCATCGCGAGGCGATCGAAAGGTAACACCTTCTTCTGAAATCGAACGGATCTCGCTCAGGCTGAAGACTTGGAACCCTCCCGAGTCCGTGAGGATTGGCCCATCCCAGGCCATGAAGCGATGCAACCCTCCGGCCTGTTGCACAATATTTTCGCCGGGTTGGAGGTGCAAATGATAGGTGTTGGCCAAAATCATCTGAGCCTGGGTATCTCGCAGTTGGAGTGGGGTTAAGGTTTTGACGTTCGCCAATGTCCCCACAGGCATAAACCGAGGCGTTTCCACAATGCCGTGGGGAGTATGAAAAATGCCTGCCCGCGCATGGGTATGGCTACAGCAAGCCTGACAGTTAAACGAAAATCCCATTCTAGATAATAAAGTCTAAGTCACTAGAAATAATTAAACATAAAATCCCAAAGCCCCTGGGCAATCAGCGCAGCGGACGACGCAGGGCAAGATCAGATTATTCACTCCGTCGAGGGGCTTCAAAGCCTAAGTTGCCAGTCTACATTGAAAAGTGATCTTCGCCATCCATGCGAGCATCCCAACTGGCGGACAAAACATCAGCGACGACGGCCTCTAACGTGGCGGCATTGAAGCGTCGGTCAATTTGTTCTTGTACTGGGTTTACTGATGGAATAAGACGTAGTCGCAGCCCGTCTTGCACGAGATCAAAATAGGTTTCGCGGCTGGGCGATCGCTTGAGTTCTAAATAGTCAAAGCTACACACATTCAGATACAACGATGAATTAGCAACTAGTGTAGACTGATTTGGATCAGAGAAAACCTCTAGCACATACCCTTCGCCATCACTCAGCAGAACCCCGTCTTGGGTGTGAATGTATCGCACTTGGCCTAAATCCGCCAATAACCGATGCATATCCTGCTTGTTGACGACAATGCCTGTATCGACCAGACAAGGTGCAGGAAAATTAACAGGGCCAGAACGTGGATTGTGGGTCATAAAACACAAACCTGTTAGTAGGGATTAGGCATCACACCATGTTTGAGAGGAGTATCAACAGAGCAGTATCCGCCCTAATCGACACAGTATTTAAGACATGCAATGCTAGCAAGACTAATGAGTTCGGGCAAATTAACCCTAGCTCACGAAAGCTAAGCAATCAACTCTGCACAACAAAACTGAGCACGCTCCGAAATCGGAGCATTCGTGTCATTGGTTTGCTAAACCAGCAGCGATCACGAAGACAGACTGCTGACTTGCATCTATTGCTTTGATCTTATGCTTTGATCTTATCTCACGATCTTCAAGTCGCCACTGATAGATTTCACGGAAGTTAGCCGTTTGGGATTAAGAAGACCGTATTAAGAAGTTTGTACCAAGGCATCTAAAAGCTGGTGTATCAATTTCTTGGGTGCACTCTTCGGCCCCCTATTGATCAATAAGAAGATCGTGCCATCTTTACTGATTGACACCGCTCTCCGTAAGCTTCACCCTTCCTCAAAGACAAAACATTGAGCGCGATCGCCCTTCAGATCAAGAGCGAGCGCGCCTTGTTCAAGGCAATTGGGAATTTGCAGGCAAACGTTTGCCGTTTCGACCTATGCCCCTAATCCTCAGACTCAGTAGCATCCGCTTGGGCTGCATTATTTTGCGGCTCAAGCGAAATTTTTTTCGGAGAGCCTTCAGATGACGACGAGGGCACAGGACGAGGGGTTGGGCGAGGCGATGGCCCCGACCGCCGAGGTGCGGACTTAGTATGGGATCCTTTACTAGGAACCTTCCCTTTAGGTAGCTTGCGAGGCTGTACGACACAGATCCGCTGACCATCTTCGATGACCAAATCCATTCCTTGTCGGCGGACATTTAGCTCCCAGAAGTGACCAAGGGTACGCCCTTCTAAGCTTCCCATCAACATAATGCGGAAGGAACGGCCTTCATCTTCACCTTTTCGGGGTGACTGCTGGATTTTAACCGTAACCCGATCGGGATTTTGGGCTAGGTTCACAATCTCGCCGCGAATAGAAAAGTAACCATCCTCTGGGGCAGTGGGAGCCTCAAGGGGATGGTAATCGATAATTTTTGCTGAGGGTGTTGCCGGAGGCTTGGGCGGCATTGGAGCCCTGGGTGCAGTCGCCTCATCCGCCGCTTGTTGGCTTGAGGGTTCAGGGTTGCTACCCTGTTTTGCTTGGGTCTCAGCATCGATATCTCCCTCAGGGGCGATCGCGCTATCCTCTAAAGCTTCAGCGGTGCGATCCAACGTTTCCGGCTCCCATACCCCTACGATCTGTACATGGAGATCGCAGGTTTTCTCACGGGTGCGAGGATACACCACCCAGAGATGGTTGGACTCTGGATCCAAATGCTTTTTAACCAGACTCATCACGCGACCCAGTAGCACCGCATTAAACGTGTATTCATCGTCGGTGACAAGCTGTCCTCGTGAAAATTGCTTCGCAGATGGAACATATTTAGCACGAATCAAACCAATTGCTCGGTACTGGGTCGGCTCGCTAGCCGGTGGAATGGGCTGAGCATGCATCGTTGCCGCTCCGACAGGAGCAGATTGGAGGGTTGGAGTACTCTCCTCTGGAGTGCCTGTAGTCGGAGCAGGCTTGGATACTGGGGCAGCGGCGTTGGACGGTGAACTCTGATCAGAAGATGAGGATGTCGAAACCATTGATTTTGAGGACTGATCCATCGTGTCTTGTGCAGGTACAGGTTCAGGAGACGACTCAGCAGCAGACGGAACTGTTCCTTCGGTTTGCTGAGCCTCGGAGGATAAAGCGGGCTTGGATGAGTTAGATCGGCGTTTACCTTTGGAACTCATACAACCTCCCCTTAGACAAACGGCGATTGACTACTGATACACCATCCCCGTGCGGCCAAAATTCACGCTAGGGAACATGTACGGAGGGCGCGATTTGTGAACCTAATCACTAGGTTAGCATTCCCGTGGAAGCTAGCCTGCGCCCACTTGCGTGGGGATTTAGAGCGGATCCTAGGGGGGCATGGGCGATCGCACCATGGCCGATCCGCGCTAAAAATCAGTAGTGGATTGGAGCAAGTGTAACGTACCCAACGGGTTTTCTAGCCGCCGATGGGAAATTCCCTTGCTAACCCGGCGTTTGTCCCTTGTTTCCTTTATACAGATAGAATTCCCCAATTCAGGCAGGATATAGAGATTCCTACTCAACAAAGAGTTGCGAATCGTCAAACTGTTTATCAATCTATGAATCTCTATGCATTTATAGATACCGATGGAATATGTGGAATATAACGATGCCTTAAGCCAAAGCAATCGTAAAAAGGCAGAAGAAATTGCGTATCGTAACTCATAATGGAATGGCATTTAAGAGAAGTCAGGTTTGAGCCGTGTTTAAAAAACGTAACCGTTGGGTAGTCAGCAGTGTTCTGGCGATCGCCGTGTTCGCGTTTCTGGGCATCATGGTCGTGTTGCCCTTTGCCGGGGCATTGCAGAGCAGTCGTTCCACCGCGACCAATGATCCGTCTGCCTCGCCATCGCCGGGTTCCGGTGCAGAGCTGACCGATGCCCAGAAAGCAGATCTGGAAGCCCAAGTTCGGGGTTACCAGCTTGTCCTCGAACGAGAACCCGGAAACCAAACGGCATTGCGCGGGCTCGTGGAGGCTCAAATTCAGCTCGGCAATGTCGAAGGGACGATTGAGCCTTTGAAGAAGTTAGTTGAGGCGAATCCCGCGACGACGGAATATGCCGTATTGCTGGCACAAGCTCAAAACGAAACGGGCGATCGCGAAGCCGCTGCCCAAACCTACCGCGATGTACTGTCTACCCGTCCAGGCGATATGCAGGCCCTCCAAGGACTGGTTGGCCTACTTATGCAAGCCCAGCGCCCTGAGGCGGCGATTGGCCTCCTTCAAGACACTCTAAACCTCGCTGATGAAGCCAATCAAACCCAGCCTGGCAGTGTGGATGTCGTTTCCGTGCAACTCCTGTTGGGTCAGGTGTATGCCCAAAGTGGACGAGTGAGTGATTCGCTGGCGATTTACGACGAGGCGGCCAAACTCGATAGCCAAGATTTTCGACCCATCTTAGCGAAGGCGATTGTGCTGCAAGCTACCGGAAACGATGCCGAGGCTCAGCCCCTCTTTACGCAAGCCGAATCGATGGCTCCCGCAGAATTCAAAGATCAAATTAAGCTAATGGCGGCGGGGCAAGCGCCCGGACAGTCGGAGTCAACAGACACTCCAGACTCAGCGTCACCCGACACCACTGACAGTGAAGCTTCTCCACCTGCGGCATCAGAATAGCGCTTCTGAATTAGGACGCTATTCAGGCCAAATAACGCCCCATTTGCTAAGCCAGTGCAACAATTTGGAGTGTCCCTCCCTTTAGATCGTTGTTAATCTTCCCCCATCTCGTTACAACGCACCATGGATTTCAAAGACTTTCAAGTTTACGATGGCGACTTGCCGGATTCCGCCCTGGATCAGTACTTACAGGTGGATGCGATCGCCGTTGACACAGAAACGATGGGGCTGATCACGCCGCGCGATCGCCTTTGCCTGGTTCAACTCTGCGATGCCCAAGGCTACGGATCCGTGATTCGGATTGCACGGAGACAACCCGAAGCGCCTAACCTCAAAAAACTGATGGAAACTGAAACCATTGTCAAAATTTTCCATTTCGCTCGGTTTGATGTCGCCGCGTTGCGCTACTACTTAGATATAGTTGTCAATCCGCTCTTTTGTACGAAAGTTGCAAGCAAACTTGCCCGTACCTATACGCCACGCCACGGCCTAAAAGACTTGGTGCTGGAATTTGAACAGGTGGAACTGGATAAAACGTCTCAAAGTTCAGACTGGGGAAATATTGAAGCTCTGTCCGAGAATCAACTGCGCTATGCAGCGAATGACGTGATTTATCTTCCCAAAGCACGGCTCAAACTCATTGAAATGCTGAAGCGGGAAGACCGTTGGGGTCTGGCCCAGCAGTGCTTTCAATGTATTCCAACCTTTGCTGAACTCGATCTACTCCAGTATCCCAACATCTTTGAGCATTAGATGACGATGCACACTCCAATTTACTCTGTGCAAAGAAACATTACACAAATTTACGAAGAATAAATATTCAAATTCAAAACAATGGCATCATTTCGGAGAGTTTTGGGGCACACTAAGGCAAGAAGATTGGGTAAGCCTACACATCGATTGCGAGTCGAGCTGAATAGATGGAGAAGATATGAGTAGTATCGAAAAAATCGTAGAGCAAGCATTGCAAGATGGATACCTCACCCCAGCTATGGAAGCCGAGGTAGGCCGGATTTGTGATACGGCAGCGGAACTGTCCATCGAAGAATATATGGCTCTCGATCGCCTGATGGGAGCCCTGCTCACCGGAGAAGTGGTTGCCGTACCCCGGAAGCAGTTCATCAACGTGATGGAAGAGCTAGTCCTCACCGAGGCGATCGCGCGAGTGGCTGACATTGAAGCTACGAGTGACTGTACGCTTGACCTAGGAGATATTGCAGCCTACGCCCTCAACCGTTTACCCCCCCTCTACGCTACAACCGAAGAAGGAGCGGATTACCAGCGGATGCGCGCCAAGGAAGAGTTGCAGGACTTAATTTCGAGTCAAGTGAGCGAAGGTATTGCCCGCAACCTTGATCAACCGGAATTCTTCCCAGAGCGACAGGCCATCAAGGCTGAAGGCAAGGATAAGGACGAAGTTCTCAACCAGGTTAGCTCTTTGCTGCAAAGCTACGCCCATAAGTTTGAAGTCAAGGAAGCTAGCAAAGACTGAACGTTCCCTCAGGACATAAAAACCTCGTAATTGGTCACAGCAAGAAGCACACCGTATTGAGAATAAGGCGTTTCCTTCAGT
>JACYMB010000003.1 GCA_015272205.1 Synechococcales cyanobacterium T60_A2020_003
GGTTTGCCGCTCAACTCCTCGACCACCCACTGCCCCAGCACAGATTCTTCGATCCAGAAGGTGAGGCTTCCCCTAGCCTTCAATCCAGCGTTATACTCTGACCAGTTGCGGATGCGGTATTGAGGTTTCATGGCAGGTTTTATATGTGATAACTGAAATTTACCATGCCTCTCCTGCCCGCAACCCCTCTTTCATGCAACAACGCCGATCAATTGGATAAAGTCGAGCTTAGTAGCCCTATGACTCTAACCCTTAACCTATCGCCAGAGCTAGAACAATATCTTTTACAGGAAGCCAATCAGCACGGGCTTTCAGTGGAAGCATTGGCATTACAGCTTTTGACAAATTCTATTTTGCTGAAGCAAAGACAAACTGAAGCAGTGAATTTACTTCAGTCTTGGCTGGATAGTGAGGATGAAGAGGAGCGACAGGAAACAGGTCAGTATTTGGTTCAGGTTCTAGATGACGATCGGTTATCTGAGCGTAAGTTGTTGCCGGCTGAGTTGAAGGGTATAACCTGGTGAGTCGAGTTATTGTGCTAGACACGGGACCACTGGGTTTGGTCACTAATCCTAAGCTGTCTTCTGAAAGTGCTGCTTGTGCCCAGTGGCTTCAAGCCCATATTGCGACAGGCAATCGCATTATCATTCCAGAAATTGCAGACTATGAACTTCGGCGCGAGTTATTACGAGCCAACAAGACCAAAGGTATTGCTCGTCTGGATGAACTTGCAAAGTTTCTAGAGTATTTGCCGATCACTACAACAGCTATGCGTCAAGCCGCAAAGTGTTGGGCACAAGCACGTCAGGAAGGACAACTAGGGCAAACGCATAAAAATAGGGCATAGGCTGAAGGCAGTAAAGCAGTTGCTGAGGAAACTACGATGAGCCAGCCCAACGATGGGAGCATTCTGACTCACGTTGCCCTGTTGGAAGAGCCCCGAGCCCCCCGGGGCAAAGAGCATCGATTACTCGACATCATCGGCCTAGCCATTTGTGCGGCGATCTGCGAGGCTGAACGTTGGAGTGCCATTGAGGAGTATGGACGGGCTAAAAGCGAATGGCTCAAAACGGTTCTCGCCTTGCCTAATGGCATTCCGTCCCACGATACCGTAGCTCGCGTGTTTGGCCGCCTTGACCCAGAAGCGATGCAGCAATGCTTCCTGAGTGGGATTGCGGCGATTAGTATCCCCATCGATGGCACAACTGTGCGTGGTTCCTATGACAACAGCAGTGGCAAGGGGGCAATCCCCAGGGTTAGTGCCTGGGCCAGTGCCAATCGACGGGTGTTGGGGCAACGCAAAGTCGATGAGAAATCGAATGAGATCACCGCCATTCCCCACCTGCTGGACATGCTCTCCATTGCTGGATGTATCGTGACCATTGACGCGATGGGTTGCCCGAGGGAGATGGCCGCCGCCCTCATGGACGGAGGTGCCGATTCCGTTCTTGCGCTCAAAGACAATCAGCCCACCTGGTTTGAGGATGGGCAATGGTTGTTTAAGCAAGCCGAATCGGTGCAGTTTCAGACCCTGGAGCATGATGTGGCTCAGTCGGTGGATCAAGGGCACGGACGCATTGAGATGCGCCGCGGTTGGACTCTCTCGGGTTCAGAGCTAGACTACCTGGTGCAAAAACCGCAGTGGAGCGGTTTGCAAACGGTGGCAATGGTTGAGAGTGAGCGGCGGGTGAATGGCAAAGTGAGTCGAGAACGGCGCTACTCCTTGAGCAGTCTGGGGCAGGATGCTCAGGTGATGAATGGGGCGATTCGGACGCACTGGGCCATGGAGAATGGCCTGCATTGGGTCCTGGATGTTTCGTTGGCTGAAGATGCCTGTCGGATTCGCAAAGACCACGCCCCGCAGACCATGAGCTTATTGCGACAGATTGCGTTGAATCGGTTGGGGCAGGACAAATCCACCAAAGTGGGCATCAAAGCAAAGCGCAAAAAGGCGGGGGGGATGATGCTTATCTCCGCAAAATGGGACTGTAAATTAGATTGTGTCAAAGGGAGAAATGAGATCTAATGAACTATTGAACCTGAGACATAAAGATGATGACATTTTCCCCTGAACGTCTCGATGAACTACTCAAAGGTTACCAAAACCCCGAAGACCTCCTGGGTGAAGGAGGCATTCTCAAGCAACTGACTAAAGCGTTGGTGGAGCGCTGCTTAGAAGCTGAAATGAAGACGCACATGGAGGAGCAACGCGCTGAATCTGCATCTGCATCTTCCACTGCCACGAATCGGCGCAATGGGCATAGTAAGAAAACGATTAAGGGCGAGTTTGGCGAAGCCGAGATTGTGGTTCCGCGTGACCGCACTGGTGAATTTGAACCGCAACTGGTGAAGAAGGGGCAGACCCGCTTTGACGGGTTTGATGACAAGATTCTGTCGCTGTATGCGCGAGGGATAACGGTGCGCGACATCCAGGCTCAGTTGCGTGACCTCTATGGGGTAGAGGTATCGGCAGGGGTGATCTCGAATGTCACCGAGGCCGTTGAGGAGGAGCGTAAGGTGTGGCAGAATCGTCCCCTGGATGCCCTCTACCCGATTGTCTACTTCGATGCTTTGCGGGTCAAAATCCGGCACGAGGGGCGAGTGGTCAACAAATCGATTTACCTGGCCTTAGCCGTAAATCTGTCGGGTAGCAAGGAGTTGTTGGGTTTGTGGGTGACCCAGAATGAATCGGCTAAGTTCTGGTTGCAGGTCCTGACAGAACTCCAAAATCGGGGACTCAAGGACATCTTCATTGCCTGTATCGATGGTCTAACGGGCTTTGCTGATGCGATTGAGGCTGTTTTCCCCAAGACGCTGGTGCAGCTTTGTATTGTTCACATGGTCAGGAATTCGCTGGCCTATGTGTCCTACAGAGACCGTAAAGCGGTTGCGGCTGACCTGCGCCTCATCTACACGGCGACAACCGAAGCGGAAGCCGAGCAGCGATTGGTGGAGTTCGCTGAAACATGGGACTCGCAATACCCGACGATTAGCAAGTCCTGGATCAACCATTGGCAGCGGATTATTCCCTTCTTTGCCTTCCCACAGGAGATCCGCAGAGTCATCTACACGACCAATGCGATTGAGTCTGTGAACATGAGCCTCAAAAAAGTCCTCAAGAATCATCGCGCCTTTCCGACAGATGATTCTGCTTTGAAGGTCATCTACTTGGCGATCGCCAATATCTCGAAAAAGTGGACGATGCCGATTCCGAATTGGAAGCCTGCTCTAAATCGCTTCGCGATTGAGTTCGGCGATCGCTTTCCCCCATAACCTTTCACCCCTGACACAAACTATTTGACATACCCCCTATAAGCATCGAACAGTCTGGCGCTATGGCGTTGAGGTCGCCTGCACAATCAAAGGCTCTCCAGGGGACCCACGGGTCGAGTGGGTCAAACCAGAACACCCCTTTACAGCGATTCGTGCGGCTTCAGAGGTTCATGCCAACCACAATGAAGCGCTCAATCGTTCCATCCGTCGTCGCTGCAGTGCCTATCGCAGGCGGCAGAACCATGACGCCAAGACCGTAGATGGACTCCAACGGGCAATCACGGCTCAACGACTCATCCACAATTGGATCAGACCGCATTGGAGTTTAGACGGAGAAACGACACCAGCGATGGCCCTGGGACTATGCGTTAGCGAAGCCTCTCCTCTGGAGAATCGTCCGATTCCTATGGAGGAATTCCTGACATTACGAGGCTTCACAGACATCACGAACTAGAAGACCAGTGCCACGCCGACTTCGAGCTTGGTGGGAAGGGAGTTTCATCGACTACACTAGGGAGACTAGACATAATAGATTGACGCTAAGTTTTATGGTGCGATCGGTTGATGTTTCCACCTTTTTAAGTGCGCCCGGACTGATGTTGGATGTGCGAAGTCCGGGGGAATATGCGGATGGACACATTCCAGGAGCGATCCGTTTTCCACTGTTCACCAATGAGGAACGGGCAATGGTGGGAACATGCTACAAACAGGAGGGGCGCGATCGCGCCATTGGACTAGGGCTAGAACTGGTTGGCCCAAAACTAGCGGATTTCGTCAAAACCGCAAAACAACTGGCGGGAGGTACTGAAATTCCCCTTCAGGTTCACTGCTGGCGAGGGGGAATGCGGAGTGGCTCGATGGCTTGGTTGCTAGAGACCGCCGGATTTAAGGTCATAACGCTGACGGGGGGATACAAAGCCTTTCGGCGCTGGGTGCGCGATACGTGCGCGATGCCGAAGCCCATCCTGACCTTGGGGGGAATGACCGGAACCGGAAAGACGGCCATTTTGCATAAACTGGCGCAGTTGGGAGAACCCGTGCTGGATCTGGAGGCATTGGCGAACCATCGGGGGAGTAGCTACGGAGCCTTGGGACTGGATCCGCAACCCACCAATGAGCAATTTGAAAATGATGTGGCGATCGCCTGGGCGGCATTACCTGTGAACAAACCCATTTGGATTGAAGCCGAAAGTCGGCGGATTGGCCTCTGCCGTGTTCCTCCAGAGCTATTTCAGCAAATGATGAGTGCGCCGATAGTCCAAGTGGTGCGATCGCGGGCAGAGCGGGTAGACATTTTGGTAGAGGTTTATAAAATTGCGCCCGTGGAGGAGTTGATTAACGCGACCCAGCGAATTCACAAAAAGCTGGGTGGACTTCGTACCCAGGAGGCGATCGCCCACATTCAGCAAAACCGACTAGCCGACGCTTGCGATATGATTCTGGACTATTACGATAAAACCTATCAGTATGATCTAGAGCGTAGGGGCGTAGACGTGCAAACCGTTGACGTTACCGGACTGTCTGCCACCGCCGCCGCCAAAAAACTCCAAGCCGAAGCCCGCTGCCGATCGTCCCCCACTCCTCTCGCCAACGTCTAAACCTCAATCCCATCACTCCATTACTCCATCACCCCATCACTCCATGTCCACCCCCTTCGACACCTACACCACCCTCACTGCCGCCCTCCTCAACCTGCCCATCGATCCAGCCTATCGTCCCGGTGTGATCGCCAATCTTGAACGAACTGAGGCGATCGCCCAACTGGTGATGGAATTCCCGCTACCCGAAGACCTCGAACCTGCTCCTATTTTTGTTCCATGACTATCGATCTATCTCAGACGGATGCCGTGGCGATCGCCCAAGCCGTACAGTCCGGCGAATTCTCTGCCCGCACCATCACAGAGTGGACGCTGAACCAAATTCAGCACAGAGATCCATCTCTGAATAGTTTTACGGATGTGTTGGCGGATCGAGCACTCCAAGATGCCGATCGCGTAGACCGAGCGATCGCCCAAGGAGACAATCCCGGCGTTCTGGCTGGGGTTCCCTTTGCGGTCAAAAATCTATTTGACGTAGCGGGTTTAAAGACTCTATCTGGATCGAAAATCAACGCCGACAATCCCCCTGCTAAATGTGACGCAACGGCGATCGCGCGCCTCAAACACGCCGGAGCGATTCTGGTGGGTACGCTGAACATGGATGAATACGCCTATGGATTCGTGACCGAAAATGTCCGCTATGGCTCGGTTCACAATCCCCATGATTTGAGCCGGATCGCAGGTGGATCTTCAGGTGGATCGGCAGCGGCGGTGGCTGGGGGATTGGTTCCTTTTAGCCTAGGCAGCGATACGAATGGCTCGATCCGAGTTCCGGCGGCTCTCTGTGGCATCTTTGGGTTGAAACCGACCTACGGACGGCTTTCTCGATCGGGGGTGGCGTTTCTATCGACGAGCCTCGATCACATTGGCCCTCTGGCGCGATCGCCCCGTGACATTGCCACTCTATTTGATGTGATGCAGGGATATGATCCGAACGATCCAGTGTGTTGCGATCGCCCTGTAGAGCCGATTCTGCCGAGTCTGAACCAGGGCATTGACGGTCTACGCATTGCCGTGGCCGATGACCATTTTCAGACCGGAGGCAAACCGGAGGCGATCGCTGCGGTGGAGCAAATCGCTCAGACTCTTGGTGTCACCCAACGAGTCTCTATTCCGGAGTCCCATCGGGCTCGTGCCGCTGCCTATGTGATTACGGCTAGTGAAGGCGGGAGTCAGCACTTCGCCAATCTCCGCACCCGTCCCCAGGATTTTGACCCTGCCACGCGCGATCGCTTTTTGGCGGGGGCACTAATGCCGAATGCTTGGTATCTCCAGGCACAGCGCTTTCGTCGTTGGTATCGCGATCGCGTTCGGGCGATCTTTGACAGCGTGGATATCTTCCTCGCGCCCACCACACCCTATCCTGCAACACCCATCGGACAAAGCAGTATCCAAATCGATGGTCAAGAGATCCTAATTCGTCCCAACCTGGGACTTTATACGCAACCTCTGTCGTTTATTGGGCTTCCAGTGCGGCGTTGTTGCATGAAAGAGGGGTTGCGGGCAGGAGAGGCATGGTAAATTTCAGT
>JACYMB010000004.1 GCA_015272205.1 Synechococcales cyanobacterium T60_A2020_003
ACGACGGGCGTGTAGTAGGCGGCGCGGAACCAGTGCATTCCTGGCAGCGCACGGTTTACCAGGATTGCTAATCCCAAGGGCAAGATCACTAGAATTGGGACAACCACAACCAGATAGATTACCGTATTGATTAGGGTTTTCCAAAATACCGGATCGCGCAATAGCGTGTGAAAATTGTCCAGCCCAATCCACTGAGGGGGCTGGGTAATATCAAACCCGTAGCTGGTAAAGCTGAGCAAAAACGCTTGAACGGCGGGATAAAAAACGGTTAATCCCAAGACCAGCAGCGCTGGCAGCAAAAAAAGATAGGGGGTTAAGCGTTGGAGCCAACGGTTCCAGTCAAGGGTGGATAGGGATTTCATATCAAATCCGGTTAATGAATGATCAATCCCATGGATAGGGGCGGGTTTTGCCGTTCATCTTCGGTACTTGCTAGGAGCTGTCTGTTAAACCCGCCCGTACCTATAGCGCTAGCCATATCGGTTAGGACATTTTGGTGGGGCGGCGAAAAAATGTCCATGTCCTAAGCTAGCTGGCAACAGCTATATAATCGGTGTTTAAGGGAATTTGATTTCAGCATAGAACAGAGGAGGGGCGATCGCCATTCCTGCATAGAATACACGAAAAGTGGGGCACTGATGCGAGGGTTAAGGTTCTGGAGTAGAGCAAACGCATAAAAATAGGGCGTAGGCTAAAGGCAGTAACCAAGTTGCTGAGGAGACAGCCATGAGCCAGTCCAACGATGCGAGTATTCTGACTCCCTCCCTTTGCCCCGCGAGCAGCCCCGCGAGCCCCCCGGAGCAAAGAGCATCAGCTACTCGACATTATCAGGATCGCCATTTGTGCCTATCCTCCCTGACGCAGTTTATCGAGTACAGACCGATCCTCCAGGGTAGACGTATCCCCAGAGACCTCTTGACCTGCGGCGAGCGATCGCAGCAAGCGGCGCATAATCTTACCCGATCGCGTTTTGGGTAGGGCATCGCTAAAGCGGATATCCCCCGGACGAGCCAACGCCCCGATTTCAGCCACAACGTGCTGTTTCAGCGCTTTCACCAATTCGTCACTGGGCTCATAATCGCCTTCTAGGGTAATAAAGGCAACGATTTCTTCCCCTTTCACCTCATCGGGCTTCCCGACCACGGCAGCCTCGGCCACGGCGGGATGGGACACCAGGGCTGACTCAATTTCCATGGTTCCGAGGCGGTGACCCGACACGCTGATCACATCATCGACCCGTCCCATCACCCAGAAATAGCCGTCTTCGTCACGGCGGGCACCATCCCCTGCGAAGTACATGTATTGTCCATCCTTCGGGGGAATATGCTCCCAGTAGGTGCGGCGGAAGCGGGCGTCATCACCGTAGACCGTTCGCAGCATACTCGGCCACGGATGCCGCACCACGAGATAGCCCCCTTCGTTATCGGGAACGGGATTCCCATCCAGGTCAACAATATCCGCCAGAATTCCAGGAAACGGACGAGTAGCCGAACCGGGTTTTGTCGGAATTGCGCCCGGTAGAGCGGTGATCATGATGCCGCCTGTTTCCGTCTGCCACCAGGTATCGACAATCGGGCAACGCTCTTTCCCAATGACCCGGTGATACCACATCCAGGCTTCGGGATTGATGGGTTCGCCTACGGTTCCCAACAGGCGCAGGGAGGACAGGTCGCGGGCATTGGGGAGGTCTTCGCCCATTTTGATGAAGGCACGAATTGCGGTGGGTGCGGTGTAGAAGATGTTGACGCCGTACTTTTCGATCACATCCCAGAAGCATCCAGGATTGGAGGGGCGGGGCGCACCTTCGTACATCAAGGATGTGGCACCGTTCGATAAGGGGCCGTAGACGATGTAGCTATGTCCGGTAATCCAGCCGACGTCTGCCGTACACCAGTACACATCCGTATCTTTGAGGTCAAAGATCCATTTAGTGGTTATGTGGGTGTAGAGGTTGTATCCGGCGGTGGTGTGGACGACCCCCTTGGGTTTGCCTGTGCTGCCAGAGGTGTAGAGGATAAATAGGGTGTCCTCACTGTCCATCGGTTCTGCCGGACAGTCAGTAGATACGGTTTTTTGGAGGTCGTGCCACCAGTGATCGCGCCCCTCCACCATCGAAATCTCTTGTTCGGTACGGCGAACGACGAGGATATGCTCGACGGTGGGTGCGGCGTTATCGGCGATCGCCTTATCCACCTGATTTTTGAGGGGAACAATCGCATCCTTCCGCCAGCCCCCATCAGCAGTCACGACGACCTTCGCCTTCCCATCATTGAGGCGATCGCGCAGGGCTTCGGCACTAAACCCGCCAAAGACGACCGTATGGGGCGCACCAATCCGGGCACAGGCCAGCATGGCGATCGCCGCTTCGGGAATCATCGGCATGTAGATACCCACCACATCGCCTTTCTTAACTCCGAGTTGTTTTAGGACATTGGCAAACTGACACACTTCCCGATGCAGTTGGGCGTAGGTCAGGGTGCGAGAGTCACCCGGTTCACCTTCCCAGATCAATGCGGCTTTATTTTTCCGCCAGGTTTTGAGATGGCGATCGAGACAGTTGTAGGAAATATTGAGTTTGCCGCCGACAAACCATTTCGCAAACGGAGGCTGCCAATCTAGAACGGTTTGCCAAGGCTCGAACCAGTCGAGTTCCTGCTGAGCTAACTCGGCCCAAAACGCTTCGGGATCCGCTTTGGCGCGATTGAACAGGTCTTCGTACTGCTCCATGCTGTGGATATGAGCCTGTTGCGAAAACTCAGCGGATGGATTGAATAATCGTTTCTCTTGCAGGATGGATTCAATCGTAGGATTTGACATAGGGCGATCGAAACAAATAGTGTATGGGGCGCACTAAAGCACCTCTCTTTCAAAACCATACGAGGTTTAGCCGCGAATTGAGCGAGAACTATTCTTTCCTTAACGTTTGAGTCTTGTGCGGATGAATCATGGGGTGAAGGTTGCCCCGCACGATGACTCGCAAGAACCAGTACACTGCTTGTGGCGTATCGGTTTTGAGATATAGGGGATGCCACCATTGGCGCGATCGCCCTTTGCTTAGTTCATCTTTTGTAACGCTCGCCATTGCTCTAGGGCTGGCGTGCTCCACAGCCATTGCAGATCGCTTTGAGCCGGATCAAACGGAGGTTGAGCAATAGACTGGTTGATGGCGATCGCCTTCTCGCGGAGAAAGGTTTGCTGCTCTGGCGGTTGTTGTTTCGAGAGGGCAAAGAAGCCAATGGCTATTCCCCCATAGAGATTTTGCAGATCGGGGCTGAGGGCAGGGGTGTTTGCAGGGGCGATCGCCGCCGTAGCTGGATCGGCAGCCGTCGCAGAGGTTTGGAGCGGAGTAGACTGGCTTTCAAAAATATCCAGAGCTTTCAGCCAAGACTGAATCGCGTCGTAGGGTTGATCCTCGGCGTAGTAGGCAAAACCTAGGGCAATCCAGTAGTTTGGCTCGCTGGGTCGCAACTGAGCCGCTTTCTGCCATTCTTGCCGCGCATCAGCAACCCGAACCGCCGAGTCCCCAGACTGGATGCCGTTCCAGAGCAACCGTCCCCTAAGAAAATGCACGGTGGCATCATTTTGAGATTCGATGGGCACTGCCTCCAGAGCCGTCTTCGCTTCATCCATCGCCCCTCGATTCAGCAAACTCTCCACGGCATCCTGGGCGGTGAGCATATCGCCCTGGTTGAACAGGCGGATCGCCAGTTGGGTGACGGCCTTCGGGTTTTCAGTATCCCAATCCACCTGGGAAATGGATCGGGGATCGGGCGACGGAGAGGGTTCCATCGCTAAGCCTGGAATATCGACCGTCCACATCCCGTTCATCACCTGCGGGAATCGCCACCACAGCCCACCCAGTAAGGCGATCGCCAATAGTCCGGCTGCCCCTATCCAAGCGGTTCGGTGCCGTTTGGGGGTTTTCTGCTGTCCAGGGTTTGACTTAGACGTTGAGGACTTGGATGGTGGGGCGATCGCCGGACAGGACGAGGCCACCGCTTCCGTAGAGGATGGCTCGGAGGGGGAATGCACCGCCGTTCCCATGACCACCGCGACCGTATCTGTAGAAACGGGAATCTCATCTTCGAGTTGGCGTACCAAACTCGCGACGGTTTCTGCCTGTTCCCAGGATTCATCGCCCAGATCGTCGTCTAGGTCTAACTCCTCGGTGTCCTGAACGGATTCGACCAAACTGGCTCGGCCTTTAAGCGATTCCAACTCCGTCATCCAGTCCGTAGAGTGCAGAAGACGATCGGCAGGATTAGTGATGGTGCGATCGCCCCCGTACAGGTAGCCATCAAAATCGGGATGGAGGTAGAGGGTGGGCAGCGCCCAGTAAAGCTGATGGGAACCATAGGAGGAAATGAGCCCCTGCCGTGCCCGACTCAGGCTGAGATCCACCGGATAGCCCAGCTTCAAGTTGCGGTAGAACAGGCGAGTCAGGACTAAGGCCACATCGTCGGGAATCCGTTCTGCCATCGCTAAGACGGCGGGAATCCCGCGACTGACTAGGGCTTCTGCCAAATTGCGATCGCGCGATCGGGTGCGATCGAGTGCAGCGGTATAGCCTCCACGACAGGAATTGAACACAGCCATCTGAATCCCGTTGTTCACCAGCAATCCAGCGAGATCATCGCCGCTCAGGAGTTCTGTCAGTCCGGTGCGTTCGTTGACCAGGTACAAGTCTCCTCCCGCCTCGCCCAAATTGCTGTGGCCTGCGTAGTGAAGCACTTGATACCGACTCTGTTCTAGAGCCTGGGTCAGTTGCTCTCGTCCGGGCTGGCGCAGAATCGTGAGTTCGATGTTGGCAAGGGCGTGGGCGGATGTGGCGGCCTCTATCGGTTGTTTTAGCTCGTGCTGAAGTTGCTCGGCTTCGGTGGTCAGGGCAAGCTGATCGCTGTCGCGCGGGGTGGCAATCACCATCAAAATTCGCAGCGGATGGTGAGTCCCGGTAGCTTGAAGGCGATCGCGCTCTGGTCGTAAGCTAATGCCCGGTTGATATCGCGAAAAGAGAACGTCGGTTCCGGTGGCGATCGTGCGAATGCCTGCACCGTGGAGATCGCGATCGCCCTCAGCCATGACTTCCCAGGGCAGTTGCAGCAGTGATGTTCCCTTGAGTCCTAGCCGGAGTCGCAGCACTTCCTTACGATGTTGGGCAATGCCTTGAGCAATCACCCAGCTATCGCGAAGCGTTCCCTGAAAGAGTTTACTGTAAAGCCGTTTGCCCAAATCCCGCAGGGTTAGGGGCGACCCTCGATCAGACTCGGTTCCGAGTCCACCCTTCACCCGCTCGACGTTATCGCCTTGGAGCATCCCCACCAGCGGATCGGTCATCAGTTGTCGCGCCTGTTCCAGCCAGTCTTCAACTGCCCAGAAGACCTGTTCTTCTGCTAAGGGAACCCCCGGTGCAACCTGTTCGGTTCGCACCAAATATTCACCATTACCAACGGGGGTTACTGAGATATGAAACTCTTGGGTCACGGCGTTTGCGCTCTCCTAACCAAATTTCTGCCCACTGATTCATCAAGGATGCACCATTCCTTTCCTTGACGGAGGCAGGTTTGAAAAGTTACCAGCCAAATTACAATCTGTCACAGCACCTATCCACAACTAACGGCTAACGAATCTCCCGCCAGGACATGCCACTTCAACCAAAAATGATTTCGACAGCATTTTTTCAAATCTATCCGGATCGTAGCGAGAAATACGCGAACAGATGAGTGGTAGATGCACCCTGATTCAAACCCTCGGCCTCAAGTAATTGAGCTGGGGGTTTTCCTGTTGGAAGGTCAGGTTAGGAAATTCAGTGGCAAGGGGCGATCGCTCGATAAGATAGAGGCTAGAGGGGTGGGCGATCGCACCATCAATGTGCTACAAGCGTACTACGCCCGTATTTTATCCTGTTGTCGCTCGAAAAGCGTTTGATCAATGGCCAACGACGTTGCTTCTATCCAGGCTGACCAAGCTGAATCTGCAAAGCCCATTCGCCTTCCCAAAACCAGCGAATCCGAACATCTCAAGAAAATTCGCCACACGACCTCCCACGTCATGGCCATGGCTGTCCAGAAGCTGTTTCCCAAGGCGCAGGTCACCATTGGCCCTTGGATTGAAAACGGGTTCTACTACGACTTTGATGTGCCCGACGCTTTTACCGAAAAGGATCTTAAGGCCATCAAAAAAGAGATGGTCAAAATTATCAAGCGCAACCTTCCGGTGATTCGGGAGGAAGTGAGTCGCGAAGAGGCGGAGACGCGAATCAAAGCTCTGGGTGAACCCTACAAGCTAGAAATCTTGGCGGATATTAAATCGGAACCGATCACGATTTACCATCTCGGCGATCAATGGTGGGATCTCTGTGCAGGCCCCCACGTTGAGAGTACGGCAGATATCGATCCAGGGGCGATCGAGCTTGAAACCGTGGCCGGAGCCTATTGGCGCGGCGATGAAACCAAAGCCCAACTCCAGCGCATTTACGGCACGGCGTGGGAAACCCCAGAGCAACTGACCGAATACAAGCGGCGCAAGGAAGAAGCCCTCCATCGCGACCACCGCAAGCTGGGTAAAGAATTAGGGCTCTTCATCTTCTCGGATCAGGTTGGCCCTGGCTTGCCCCTGTGGACGCCCAAGGGTACGGTTTTGCGATCGACCTTGCAAGACTTCCTCCAGCAGGAACAGGTGAAGCGGGGCTATCAGCCTGTGGTGACCCCCCACATCGGACGGGTGGATTTGTTCAAAACGTCGGGGCACTGGCAAAAGTATCGGGACGATCTGTTTCCGATCATGGTCGAGGATGAGGATGCCCGCAGTCACGAAGAAGGCTTTGTGCTGAAGGCAATGAACTGCCCGTTCCACATCCAAATTTACAAGTCCAGCCTGCGCTCCTATCGCGAATTACCCATCCGCCTAGCAGAGTTCGGCACGGTCTACCGTTACGAACAGTCGGGCGAACTGGGGGGACTCACGCGGGTACGCGGCTTCACCCAAGACGATGCCCACCTGTTTGTGACCCCAGAGCAACTTGATGATGAGTTTTTGAAAGTGGTAGACCTGATTCAGTCCGTATTCAAGGCGCTAAATCTGACCAACTTCAAGGCTCGTCTAAGCTTCCGCGATCCCGATTCCGATAAGTACATCGGCAGTGATGACGCCTGGACTAAAGCCGAGAACGCGATTCGACGGGCGGCGGAAACCTTGAACTTGCCCCACTTTGTTGGCATTGGTGAAGCGGCTTTCTACGGCCCCAAACTGGACTTTATGGTGCAGGATGCCCTGGAACGGGAGTGGCAGTTGGGAACGGTACAGGTGGATTACAACCTACCAGAGCGGTTTGACTTGGAGTACATGGCGGAGGACGGCACACGGCAACGCCCTGTGATGATTCACCGTGCCCCGTTTGGATCCCTGGAACGCCTGGTCGGTATTTTGATTGAGGAATACGCGGGCGATTTCCCGCTGTGGTTGGCTCCAGAACAGGTGCGTTTGCTTGCGGTTACGGAAGAGTTTCTGCCCTTTGCGCGAGACGTAGCTGCCAAAATGCGATCGCTCGGTATTCGTGCCGTGGTGGATGAAAGCGGCGAACGCTTGGGCAAGATGATCCGCAATGCCGAGAAGGAAAAAATCCCGGTGATGGCGGTGATCGGTGCGAAGGAAGTCGAGGCCAATGCGCTGAGTATCCGTACCCGTGCGTCGGGGGATCTGGGTGTGATGCCTGTGGATCAGGTGATTGAGCGCTTAACCGGGGCGATCGCCTCCTTCGGCACGCTTTAAAGTTCAGCCATCCCATGTCAATCGCCGCTTGGAGGTTCAGAACCTTCTGTGGAGGGTGACGGGGGTGTGATCAGGACTCGGTTTTCGGTGGTGCGATCGGCGTCTTGCTCCGTCGAGGCTTCAGCGACCGAGTCTGCATCTTCAGTGTTGCGATAGGTGTAGGAATAAACGGTTCCCGACTGTTTCTGCACTACGGGCTGACGCTGTACCTCCGTGATGCTCTTCCGGCTGGGTGATGCATCATCAGACGCGGAGGACTCTGTGGAAGGCTCGTCGTCCCAGTCATCCCAAATATCGGATTCAGGCTCGGATTCGGTTGGAGGGCGATCGCTCCCGGCTTGGGATGTAGAATCCGACCAGGATTCCCAAACATCCCCAGTCTCAGATTCAGCCTCATCTGGGGACTCCTCGTCTGGTTGAACAGGCCATTCAAAGATCGTTCCCGGTTCCCGATAGGGCGGAACTGCCGGGATATCCTCCTCTGGAGAATCGCCCTCCTCATAGCGGGATGCGTAATCGTCGTAGTCGTCGTAGTCATCCGCTGAGGGACGATAATGCTCCTGAGTTTCATCCTCTAGACGCTCGGAATACCTGTCGGAATAATCGTTTGAGTAGTCCTCTGGGCGATCGCCATCGTCGTCTGAATACGGATACTCGTCGTCTGAGTAATTCTCTGAGCGATCGCGTCCATACTTGGCGTCATACTCTCTCGCGTCTACCTCGTCCTCGACGTAGTAGGCGTCTTCTTCCGCATCGGCGTAGGGCAAGTCTGGAGGCACCACTTCGGCATCCACAACGGGCGGCACATAATCCGCAGGAGGACGGTAGGCAGACGGTTCCGCTGAACGCCGAGCGTACTCTGAGGACTGAGCCTCCGAAAAAACTGGTGATCGATTCGTGCCCCAAGCCTCCCAAGAATTGAGATTGAGGGGCTGACGATTTTCCCAGCTATCGGCTGGTGTGGACGCTGCTGCTGTGGCAGAGCGAGCGATCGTTTGGCGCGATTGACGTTCCGACTGGGGCGTTGAATAGGGCTCCCACTCCTGATCTTCCCAAACTTCGCGGGCGGCAGCGGTTGATGCGGCATCTACTGCCCTGCGGTCAAAGGGGCGATCCTCTGGCGATGGTTTGCGATCACGCGGCGTTGGGGATTGCCAAGATGAGGAGCGATCGCCATAGCTCACGTTGGGCGCATAGGTATCCGAGCGACGCGGCGGCGACCCAAGTTGCAGTAATCCGGCAAAGAGGAGGGGCGTAATGCCTCCAGCGGCGA
>JACYMB010000005.1 GCA_015272205.1 Synechococcales cyanobacterium T60_A2020_003
TGAAATTTACCATGCCTCTCCCGCCCGCAACCCCTCTTTCATGCAACAACGCCCATCTAAACAGGAAAACGCATCCGCTAACGGTGTCGTGGCGATCGCAAAACAGGGCGGATGCAAAAGCGAAGAAGTCGGGCTGCTTTCCATATATTGCTGTGTCAACGACTCCCATATTTTGCTCTAGAGAGATGGAGGTGCAAACTCCTAAATCCGGACTTATCTTTATGCTTTCATCTTAAAACTCAGAGTATGAAAATGCTTGAGTAGTTGTCCGAGTTTTTGAAAGTCAGGTGCTATGACAAAGCCTGCAAAATACGCACATTTTATTTACGGGATCTAAGTGTCCCGTGGCAACCACCAATCCTCATCTTGATTTGTACCGAGTCAGCGAGCTACAGGGAAGGTCTGGTCTGAGTTCTCTTAAGCTTAACAATCAGGACTTATACCAATTTCAAAAATTCTAGCTACAGATGAAAGGCTGACATCCCTGATGGTGCAACGCATTCATAACTCAAAACTGAGCATTTCTCCTGCGGAGACGCTGCGCGAACAAAACTCAGAATTGGTATTACGCACTACGTGCGGCGCCCTGAGTCTTTTAGGCGATTTTGCGGGGAGCATCCCAATTTTGTACGGGTAGTGCGAGCGTCCCGCTCGCGGGCAAGATGCCCGCACTCCAGACATTGATAAATTTGCAAATGTGGGATGCTCCCATTTTGCGCGGGTTACACCCGCGCAAAATCGCCCAATTGCGTAAGTCCTGTTGGAATCAGAAGTTCTCCAGTCAGACTAAAAGCGCGAACCTCAGTGACGTGAACCTGCACAAGCTGTCCCTTTAGATCTTCTATCTTGCCGTTGCAAAAGGTTAAGCGATTTGTCCGGGTGCGTCCCATCACCTGGTTGGGATCCTTAGGATTTTGATCTTCCACTAGGATTTCCTCTACTCGTCCCTGGTAGCGCTGCGATCGCTCTGCCGCCTTCACTGCAACCAGATGATTAATCTGTTGAAGGCGATCGCTCTTCACCTCTTCTGAAAGTTGGTTCTCCCACAAAGCCGCAGGCGTGCCCGGTCGGGGCGAATAGGCAGCCGTGTTAAGTTGATCAAACCCAATGTCTTCAACGAGTTTCAGCGTATTTTGAAACTGAGCATCTGTTTCTCCTGGAAAACCTACGATCGCATCAGCACTAATCGACGCATCGGGCATATACTCCCGCACCTTATCGATAATGCGACGATAGCGCTCATGGGTGTAGCCTCGTGCCATCGCCTTCAGAATCTCGTTATCCCCAGACTGGAACGGGATATGGAAGTGTTCGCACACCTTAGGCAACTCAGCGCAGGCCCGAATCAAACGCTCCGTAAAGTAGCGGGGATGGCTGGTGGCAAAGCGAATTCGCTCAACGCCGGGAACGTCATGGATAAAGTAGAGTAAATCGGTCAGCGTATGCAGATGGCGTCCTTCGGCAGTGCTTCCGGGAAGATCTCGACCGTAGGCATCAATATTCTGCCCCAACAGGGTAATCTCCTTATATCCCTGCCGACCCAGTTCTTCCACTTCAGCCCGGATCGCGTCCGGAGTGCGGGACTGCTCAACCCCTCGCACACCAGGTACAACACAGTAGGTGCAGCGCTCATTGCAGCCATAGATAACGTTAACCCAAGCGGTAACGGTACTATCTCGCCGAGCTTTGGTAATGTCTTCAAAAATATGGACGGGTTCCGTGGCTACCACCTGATTCCCGTCAAAGACCTGTTCCAACAAATCCTGTAACCGATTCGCGTGCTGAGGCCCCATAACTAGATCAAGTTCCGGCACTCGACGCAGTAGCGATTCCCCTTCCTGCTGCGCGACACAACCTGCAACGACTAGGGTTAAATCGGGCTGCTCATGTTTGCGCTTGGCTTGACGTCCCAGGTAGGAATAAACCTTTTGTTCCGCGTTATCCCGAATAGTGCAGGTGTTGTAGAGGATCAGATCGGCATCATCGGGCGTATCTGACCAGGCAAACCCCATGTCTTCTAAAATCCCGGCCATGCGCTCAGAATCGGCTTTATTCATTTGGCAGCCGAAGGTAGTGATGTGATAGCGGCGTGGGGAAGCGGTCATAGGTCAAACTCGATATCATAAAAGGCTGTCAAGTCTTTTAGCATAACAAAGCAGCTTACCGGACAGCAATTTTAGTGCAATAGGCTGTCGATTTTCGGTCAGTACATGCTGTCAATCTGGATCGCTGTGTAAGGAATGGGAGGGTGCGATCGCCCGAAGTCTAACTTGGAGTGGATTCTCGGATCTCCATTCACTTGAACTTAAGTGCTGAACCAAGCTAATCCCCCAAGCACTAAGACGATCACCCCCAATGCTAACCAGACAAACTGGTTATCTTTCGTATTCATCTTGCTTAAATCTTCAACAGCAGGTTCGTCCTCCACCCTTTTTCGTCGTCGCCGTTTGGTGGTAGGGCGATATTTTTCCAAAACATCGTCACGATTGGAATCTTGCAGGGTGCCCAAATCCGGAATTTGCGTCATCCATTCCGGACGCAGTTTTAGACGAGGAGCTTGCAGGATATAAAGAATCCGCCGACCCTGTTTAGCCACGGAGGGAATCGGGTGTCGGCTCACTTTCGAGCACAGGGCGATCGCGTCTTGGCGCATACCATTCGCCTCGTAGGATGTGACCAGCCATACCTGGGTTTCGCCACCGAGTCGTGACCCTTGGGGGACTAAAGCCGCCGCCTTTTCAAGATATTCAATTGCTTTTCGGTAATCGCCTCGCTCAAACGCGATCTTGCCAGCTTGAAAAAGCTGCTGTGCTCGTTCCTCTTGGGTATCGCTCACGGGTTAACTACCTGACTGGGTGTGACCTACAACGCAACGCTCAGGGAAAAACTCTACTGGACTTTCTCTGTATTTCCAGCTTTGATCCATCCTTCAACGCCACTATTCGGAAGCTGGACGCGCAGCCAACTGCCATCCTCATTCTCTTCCAGTACTATAACCTCGGTGTTGTACTCTAGCCCCGCAATCTGGCGGGAGTCTGCCGTGGGGCTTTCCCGCAGAATGAGGCCAATGGGTTGGATCACGCGAGCCGTGTAGCCATCCGTCTCAGCCTCTGTTGGGCTTGGACTTGGGGTTTCGGGTGTGTTTGGGGGTTCAGGTGTGGCGATCGCGGCTGGAGTTGCAGGCGATTCAGTCGGAGACTCACTAGCGACTGGCGACGGTAGCCTATCGTTTTCAAAGGTGGGGCGATCGGGAGGAACCGACAGCCGACCAATGAGGTAGCGGGTCACGCCTGCCCCTGCCACGAATAGGATCACAAGTGCCAGAAGCACGCCTGAAATAAAGGTCAAAACATTACGCATAGGGTCTTCACAAACACACTACCCCTTATCGTAAGCCCCCAAAGCCATTTTGCCGCGAGGCGAGGCGGGCTTTTCCTGCCGCTGCCCAATTTTGCAAAGCTTGGATTTGATCTTGAGCGGTTCGCGCCAAGGGAACCACTTGACTCGCAGCTTCAAGAATATCGTCCGTGGTAAAGTCACGGTTCTGGCTAAAGCCAATATGCATGGCTTCGATGATGATCTGCTCAATCTCCGCCCCAGAAAAATCTGGCGTTTCGTAGGCTAGGCGATCAATGTCGTAACTTTTGAGATTGTGAGGCCGCAGCCGCGAGAGGTGAACTGAAAAGATCGCGGTGCGCTCCTCCTGGGTTGGTAGTCCCACGAAGAAAATTTCATCAAATCGACCTTTCCGCAGCATTTCTGGCGGCAGTGCCGCAATATTGTTCGCCGTTGCTACCACAAAGACGGGGGTAGTTTTCTCGGCAAGCCAGGTAATAAAGGTGCCAAAGACGCGACTGGTGGTTCCCGAATCCCCACGACCGTCTACGCCAGAAAAAGCCTTGTCAATTTCATCGATCCACAGCACGCAGGGAGCCAAGGCTTCAGCCAGTTGGATCATTTGCCGGGTGCGCGATTCTGACTCGCCCACCAGCCCCCCAAACAATCGGCCAACGTCAAGGCGAAGGAGGGGTAAATGCCAGTGGTGGGCGATCGCCTTTGCCGTCAAGGATTTGCCCGTTCCCTGAATCCCTGCAAGCAAGAGTCCTCTGGGATAGGGCAGCCCATACTGGCGAGCTTTGTCGGAAAAGGAGCCACCACGACGCAACAGCCAGTCTTTGAGATTATCTAAGCCCCCAATGTCGGAAATCCGTTCAGTCGCTGGGTAAAAGTCTAGGATTTGGGTTTGGCGAATGGTTTGACGCTTTTCTTCGAGAATAAGCTCGATATCATCGGAACGCAGTTCACCATGCGCTGCGATCGCCCGTGTCAAAACGCGACGAATTCTTTCTAGCGAAAGCCCCTGAGCCGACCGAACCAGATCGTCTAGGGTGCGATCGCTGAGGGACTGACCGAGGCCAACGAGTAAGCGCGACAACTCGTCCCGAATTTCGGCACCGCTGGGAAGCGGAAACTCTAGAACCGTTAACACTTCACTCAACTCAGAGGGAATGGAAAGCTGGGCGGATAACACCACCACATTTTTAGGCTGGGATTTGAGGAGTCGTGCCAAATTCCTCAGCTTACGGGAAATGGCAACATCCTCTAGAAAACGATGAAAATCCCGAAGGATAAACACCCCAGGCACGGTAGCGGGTAATTTTTCGACAAACTCTAGGGCTTGCAGAGGATTCCGCTTGCCAAAGCCCGCATCGTTCGGATTTCCCTGATAGCCATCGACAAAATCCCAAGTGTAGATGCCACGATTTCCCTGTTGCTTGGCACACTGGGCGATCGCCAACTCAACCCGTTCCTCTTCGAGGGTCGGAATGTAAATGAGCGGATATCGGGCTCGTAGCAGTAGTTCAAACTCGTCGCTAAATCCCATGACTCAAACCAGGACTACATCACGTTGAATCATCAGAAATGGAAGACTGAGGGAGGCGATCGCGCAGTTGTTCCAGCATCGCCCAGCGCTGATCGATCGCTGGGGGAGATGCATCCGTCTCAACCGTCAACCCTGAACAATCGGTGCTGCATAGCTGCTGTTGAGGTAGCTCCAAGCAAAGCTGCTCGTAGATCCAAGCACCGGGATCAAAATAGCCGTCCGGGGGCAGCGTTTCTACTAACTCGCTATACTCCAGTTCCACTTCCAATGGTTGAAATTCGGTCTCACTGGCAGATTTTAGCCAAATGAGTTCCGACGTATCCACCGTCAAACGATAGTTATAGTGCTGAAGACAGCGATCGCACGCCAAGGTCACAATCGTTTCCGCCTGCCCCGTCACCTCAAGATAGTTTCCTTGATGAACCACCTTAAGGCTTCCCTGTACAGGCGTGAGTGTTTCTAAATCGGGAAGGTACTCATCAACGTTGATCACATCGGTGCGATCAAGTGCCTTGGCCAGTTGGGGAATGTAGATAGGCTGTAACGACGACTCCATAACCCTTGTCACGCAGCAGCGCAACCACAAATGAACGTAAGAACTCTATTGAGGATTTGCCAACCGAACCACCAAGCGACGATCAGGCTCTCTGCCTCGACTTTCGGTCGCTAAATCCTCGAAGGACTTCATCATGGTATGCAACTGACGACGTTCGGCAGACGACATGGGAGGCATCTCGTATTCCTCGCCTGTTTCACGAACCTTTTGAACAGCTAATTCTGCCATTTCTTGAAGTTCAGCTTGCCTTTGGGCACGATACCCAGCCAACTCCACGGTATACGCTGTTTGCTGATCATCTGGCTGCCCCATATTTAAGGTGATGTTAGTCAGGTACTGAATTGAATCCAGGACAGTACCTCGTTCACCCAGCAAGACACCAATCTCCTCTGGCAATAAACCCTCAGAGGAGATCGTTAACCAACAACTCTCATCCTCCTGAGGGCGCTGGACTTCCACGCCTTGAATAGAGACCCCCATGACGGTCATCAGATCCTGTAGCCATTGTTGCCCGCGCTGACCCTGCACGTCGTCCATGATCGTTCCTCAGGTTTTCTTCTTGCTGCTTGGAGTGCGCCCTGATTTCCCCTCTGTTTTTCCCCTCGTCTTCGGAGCAGACGTAGGAGCCTTGGAGGGGGTTGCGTTGGCTTTCTTCGCAGTTGTACTGGCCGACGAAGCTTTTTCTTTTTTGGTACTCGCTGGCTCAAAGGGTAGGGTGGATCGCCCCGTATCCGTAGCCAGCGTTTTTTGCTCTGCATCCACAATCTTTTGCAGATTTTCCGGCAGCGGCTCCCGCGATAGGATAAACGACTGGAGGGTTTGGAAAATATTGGCAATGACCATGTACATCAATACCCCAGCCGGGAGTGGGAAGAAAAGGAACATACCCGAAAACAGAATGGGCGTAACTTTATTAACGGCTGACTGCTGGGGATTTGAAGCTGCCCCTTGACCAGAGAGCAACTGGTTTACGTATAAGCTTGCTCCAAAGAATAGAACCATCCCAACAATGTCCCAATGGATAGCACCGTCTGGGTCAACGGCTCCAACCCGACCCAAGGCCTCAATAAATAGGAAGCCTTTGTTGGAGGCTAAGCCAGGAACTTTCCCTTGCAACTTTACGGTGCCGGGTTGCAGCGCTTCAATGGTTCCATCGTCCTTGATATCGACTAAGTCAGCCCCTTCTACCACAGTCCAGGATGGAATGATTTCGGTATCGGGATAGTCGGCTTCGATCTGCTCAAGGGTTTCTCCATCCGTGGATTGAAACTCAATCTTGGTTTTCTCGCCTACGACTAGACGATTGCCACCGGGCACAAACGCAACGATTGGAACGTGAACCCCATCAGAAACGTAGATATTCTGAGGTTTGGTTGCAAAGACCTGGGGCTGAATCTGCTCGATTTTTTCTTGAGGGAAAATCTGAAAATCAACCGTGTAATTGACATCTGCAAATGGTGATCCCCGCAGTGTTGCAAATAGCGCAAACAAGATCGGCATCTGGACGAGCAAGGGAAAGCAGCCAGAGAAGGGGCTACCAAACTCTTTATAAAGCTTGCTAATCTCTTCTTGCTGCTTCGGCGGATCGTCTTTATACCGTTCTTGAATCTCTTTCATGCGCTTTTGCATGACGGGCTGTGCAACTCGCATTCGTCGCATGCTGCGAATTTGCCCAGCACTGAGCGGATACAGAGCGAAACGAATGACGAGGGTCAGTGCTACGATTGCCAATCCATAGCTAGGCCAGATTCCGTAGAAGAAATCTAGGATCGGCAACATTACATTATTTGAAAGAAAACCAATGCCAAAGTCCATGCGTTTGTGCAGAGCGAAGTAAGTCGTCTAGAGTCTGTACGAGGTACCGTCGGAGGGACGGATTGAGAAGCTTGAGAAATCGAACTAGTCAATTATCGCTTATTGCTACTCATCTTGCGGGCATCAATCTGCTGCGTAATGAAGTCAGCAACGTCTCGAAATTTTGGAATCGCTCTCAGCTCAAGGCGGCTACCGTCTTTTAGGGTAATCACCATGTCGCCCCAAAGGCCGAGTCCGCGAGGAACTGTAATCACTTTAGACATTTCTGAGTAGATTACATCCGAGCGATCGCGCCCTCTCCAGCCTCCTGTAACCGAGATTCGACGATCGGTGATTCGGTAGCGCAGCCAGAGTGCCCTGACAATAGCACCAACGGTTAGCGGGATACAAATAATCGTAAATCCCAACAATATATTGATGATGAGATCTCCAATGTGGGGACCGCCTTCAAAGTAAACCTCTTCTTTAACAGCCATTTATTACCTCAGCGTCAGCCAGCAACTGCTTCAATTCTTGCAGAAATTGGTGATAATCGCACTGCGTTGCTTCAGGACGAACCACAATTACAATCTTCCAACCTGGAGCAATGGAAGGCAGAAGCGTTTGAATCGCTGCACTAAGCTGACGACGAATGCGGTTACGAATGACGGCTCGCTTGCTTACTTTTTGGCTAATTGAAAATCCGATTCGCGATGGTGCAGCGCTATCCCGATTTGCAGGCGGTTTGGCCAATCCCAACCCATTCCCAGAATTAGGCTTAGCGTCAGACAAAGAGTGTAATGCTCGCAGGATCAAGCAACTACCAAACCGGCGCAGCCCCCTCTGGTATACGGCGCTGAAATCATGCCGATGCTTGAGTCGATGCGCCTTTGGCAGTGCCACAGCTTTCAGACCTACGTTATCTATCTAGAAAAAATGAGGCAATATTGCTCTCGGAGTAAGCAAAAATTGCCTTGTTCCCTTGCGGGATTGCTACGTCAAGACACAATTAGTCTGCTGAGAGCTTTGCTCTTCCTTTACGACGACGGGCTTTAATCACCCGCTGACCTGTTTTGGTTCGCATCCGAACACGGAAGCCGGATACTCTTCTTCTCTTGCGGCGAGTGCCACCCAGGGTACGCTTAGTCATAAATCTACTACCGACAACCAACTAAAAACAGCACAATTTATAATCTTATTCTGCAAAGGCAACCCAGTCAATGGGAATGCCTTTGCAGAGAGCGTCAAATGAGCGAGTGATTCTGTACTCTTAGCCGACTAAACACCGCCAATACTAATAATCCAGGTGCCGATATACCGGAGCAGAGCCGTTGAATCGCCCGGTGAAACCACAAGGCAGTTGAAGTAATGCATACCAGAACTGCGAGGATTTCGCATATTGGAAAAGACTAGCTCGACATTTGAAGCTGCGGGAGCAGGTTCGGTCAGATAAATCCGAATGAGACGATTTTCCTCATCCCAGACCACTTCATCTATGTCTACGGTTTCACCGTCAACCTCCACGCGAACATCGTCTACGTCAAAAGTGCCTGTAAAGGACTCTGGGTAGCTAACTGCAAATTCTGAAACCGCCAGTTCCATCTTGCGGGGAGGAACCTTGAGGTGGTAGCGATCGGGACGAGATGGAATGCCGCCGTAGTCTAGGTAGTAACTTAACTGGTTTTCCCGGTCAATACCACTGAAGACAGTGATACCGGGCATGGATTGAGCCTGTACGAGACTTGAAACGCCAGTGACGAAGACGCCCGCGATCGCCAATGCTGGTAAACACGGGCGAAAAATGGATGATTTGGAAGGCATAGACTTGAATCGCTTCATGACGCAACGATATGTGATGAACGTACCACAAAACTTAATCAATTGAAGTTTGGGGGTAGGGTAGACGGTTCTACCCAAGTATTTGACTGTTCCTGATTGACTGACAAAACTCACACAACCCTGATTCTCTCGTAGGTTGGGTGAGCGCTAGCGTAACCCAACAGAATAAAGGCTAGAGTTGGGTTCCACGTTGTTTCACCCAACTTACTAGAAAAGATATGTCAGTCAACCAGGACTGTTCTGATTCTAGGAAAGTTCCGCTTGATGTGTGGTTACTCGTGCCGTAATCAGGGGACAGGGGCGTTCTCGCTTACCCCAGTTCGTGGAAGAGAGGAGAATTCCTATTGAATCCAGTTGATGATCATGGCGATCGCCATTCACGATACTGATGGTTGATCCACCTGATTTTCTAGCTTGAATCCACAATTCAAAAAATCAGATTAAAAAATAGCGGTTTTGAGGAAAACGTCTCTTAGGATGGCCTAAGAAATCTACGACTCTAGACATGGGCAGTCGGGATAAAAAAGCAAAATCTGCTGGGCGATCGCCCGTCTCGCATCAAAACGTTTATGTTTTTAATATTTCTAAATCATTGTATTGATTTTTGTAAGTATCAATAGCTTCTGACAAGGTGTTAATTTATTGCGTATGCTTCCTATTTTTGAATTCTTGGGGACAATAGTATTAAGCATGTTGGTTTTGATGTTTTGAACATATTTCTTGTGAGTTTTGTGAGTGATGCAGTTGGCACACCTTTGAATGGGGTATTACGGCTCTAAATGATCAGTTTAGAAGGATGTCAATTCACCAAGTCTGTTGAAGAGTAGAGGATAGAAGGTTTTTGCATGAACAGGTATCGCGATCGCTGAGTAGGTTCTATAGGGCCTTGAAGGATTCTATTTCGGTGTTCATGGCAAGAAAAAGATGTTCAATGCTAGATCTAGAAAATTAAACGTCTTGCATCAGTTAATTACCTTGATCGGAGTTTTGTGAAATTGACCTGAAGCATATCGGTTTGCATAAAATGCCTGGTTACTACTGTGATTTATCAAATGGAATGATGGTCGTTATCTCAAGTGATCATCCAATCTCAACGAATAACGGTTTTGCCAGGATTTCAATTGACATGGAATGACTTTAATGCAAGTCCTTCCGAGGTTGAACTAGTAATTGTTGCTGATTGAGGAGACGTGATGAAATTAGCAGTTGCACGCGAAATTGAAGTTGGTGAAAATCGAGTTGCCCTGAATCCAGATACGGTATCTCGCTTAGTGAAACAGGGATTTCATGTTCTGGTCGAATCTGGCGCAGGGGAACGATCATACTTTTCAGATTCTGCCTATGTGTCGGCAGGCGCTGAAGTCGTGGCTAATGTCGATCATCTGTGGCGTGAAGCGGATATTTTGCTCAAAGTGAGTCCACCTAAAGATCGCCAGGATGGATGTTCCGAGATTTCGCTGCTGAAAGAAGGCGCGATCCTGATCAGTTTTTTGAATCCGTTGGGCGATCCCCGTACCATCAAACGTTTGGCAGATCGGCGAGTAACAGCCTTCAGCATGGAAATGATCCCCCGGTCTAGTCGGGCGCAAAGCATGGATGCGCTATCCTCGCAGGCCAGTTTGGCAGGCTATAAAGCAGCCTTGATTGCAGCAACGGCAGCCCCTCGATTTTTCCCAATGTTGACCACGGCAGCCGGAACCATTGCCCCCGCTAAAGTGTTTGTGATGGGAGCGGGTGTAGCAGGGTTGCAGGCGATCGCCACGGCTCGACGGTTAGGGGCGATCGTTGAAGCGTTTGATATTCGTCCAGCCGTGAAGGAAGAAGTGCAAAGCCTCGGCGCAAAATTTGTCGAGGTTGCGCTAGAAGAAGAAACGGTGGCTGAAGGGGGATACGCCAAGGAGATCTCCGAGGCAGCGAAGGCGCGATCGCGCGAAGTCCTGACCCAGCATGTTGCCCAGTCGGATGTGGTCATCACTACAGCGCAGGTTCCCGGTCGGAAGGCTCCGATCTTGATTACCGAGGAAATGGTGTCCCAGATGAAGCCGGGATCGGTGATTGTGGATATTGCGGCAGAACAGGGCGGCAACTGCGAATGCACGGATCCCGGTCGGGATGTGGTGCATCATGGCGTGACGATCCTTGGGCCGTTGAACCTAGCGTCTTCCATGCCGATCCATGCTAGCCAGACCTACGCTAAGAATTTAGCCACGTTGATCCATCACCTTGCGCCTAAGGGAGAGCTAAAGCTGGATTTTGAGGACGACATCATTGATGCAGCCTGTGTGACCCACGACGGGCAAATCCGCAGTAGCCGGGTTTTGGATGCATTAACGGCGTTGGAATCAGCGGTAAATGCCTAAGCGTTTTGGGCAATCTGTAGAGTTTTTTGTTGGAAGGAGTAACGCCAATGGCAGCCGGACTGCTGACTGGAATTGTGGTTTTTGTCTTAGCGTCGTTTGTTGGATTTGAAGTCATTAATAAAGTTCCGCCGACGTTGCATACGCCGCTGATGTCGGGGGCAAATGCCATTTCCGGCATTGCGATTGTCGGGGCACTATTAATCGCCGCACCGAAAGAATTGAACCTTACAACGACCCTTGGACTCATGGCCGTTGTGCTGGCTACGGTGAACGTTGTCGGTGGGTTTCTGGTAACGGATCGAATGCTGCAAATGTTTAAGAAGAAGGACGTGAATGCATGATGACCCCATTGACAAACCTAATCCCAACGGGCATCGAGTTGGCTTACTTGGCCGCAGCCGTCTGTTTCATTCTGGGATTGAAAAAACTGAGTTCTCCCGCTACGGCACGGCAGGGCAATACGATCGCCGCTGTGGGGATGCTGCTGGCGATCGCCGCAACCTTGCTGAACCAATCCGTCCTCAACTATGAACTGATTTTGCTGGCGATTGTGGCGGGTTCTTTGATTGGGGCGATCGCTGCTCAAAAAGTTGCCATGACTGCCATGCCCCAAATG
>JACYMB010000006.1 GCA_015272205.1 Synechococcales cyanobacterium T60_A2020_003
AACTTGCTCTTTTTTGATTCTGATACCCCGTCCGCTTGCGGCGGGGTAGTTCATTATGCTGTGTCTGGTCATACAGCGTAAACCCACGCGCCTGATAATTTGCCAAAGCATACTCTCCATCCAGGCTACAGGTATGCACCCACACCCGTTCCGCCCCCCAATCCCACGCCCGCTGAGTTCCAGTACTCAGGAGATGCTTACCAATACCCTGCCCTATAAACGCTGGCAGGAGCCCAAAGTAGGCAATTTCGACATCGTGATCGGGCTGGCGTTCCAATTCCACATATCCTGCAGGTGTCCCCGCCACATAGGCCACCCACGTTTCCACCTCTGGACGATCCAGATACGCCCACCAGCGATCGCGTGTCCAACTGAGGCGATCGCACCAGTACCAGTCGCCCCCCACGCTGGTATACAAAAATCGGCTGAATTCGGGAGATGGCGTCCTAGCATGATGGATCTGAAGATCAGGATGATTAACATAGCTGGGTCGAAAGGCCGCAGGCGATCGCATCTCCAAATACCAGGTTGTAACTTCAACGTTCACGCTCAGATCCTGCCCACTATCCCGCAATACGGTGCAAAATCCAGCCGATTACAATCCCCAATCCCCCGAAGCGAATCGCTTGCCAAAATACATCCCGAAACCCTCGCCAGCTAAACAATTCGCTTTCCAGGGAAAGTTCTAGCTCTTCCAAACGCTGCTTAATCTGCTCCAGTTCATGCTGAAGCTGGGCACGTTCTGAAATGGGCCGAGGTTGAGCCAGGGAACCTTGCAGTTCATCCAGCCGTGCTTGCAAATTTCGCTGCTCTAGCTGATCGGCCTGAACCTGGACATACCGCGCCTTCACACGTTGTAGGGATTGTTCCAGTTCCAAGAGCGATCGCTCAAAATCTTGCTTTTCAGGAGGCGTTGTAGCCATTCCAAACCCTAGGGAAATCCCTGAAGACAACAACCCAGAGATTCTATACTGAATTGCCAACGGATTTCCAGAGAAAATCGCGCTCGATATTTGTATCGATTGTATTAACGATGCGTTTAGAGCAGGGTTTGCTAGAGTTTTTACTAACAGCCTTGTCCTTTCAATCTACACACCCTATGACTCAATCTCCTGCTCAACCCATCCCCGGCGATCGCCTTCAGTCCCCCGCAAGTCGCCAACTCGCCGAGATTTCAACCCTGGATTTGGCAAAAGCCCTAGCCGAACGCTTGGCGATCGCCCCCAGTGACTGGCATCGCCTCAAGTCCAACCGCAACGCCCGCGCCTCCGAACAAGCCGCAACCGCATTGGTCTATTTGCTTTGCCATCAGCCCGAAGAGGCGATCGCCCGTCTCCAGCAGGCCACAGGTTGGCTCGATCGCTCAATCTCGGCACCGCCCTGCCCCACCCACGGCCACTCGACCCCGTAGCAGGACTAATCCTCCTCCGCAGAGGACTCTTCCCGCGTGATCACCAACCCAGACTTGATATTGAAGTCAAGCTGGGTCAGAATGCCTGGGGATGGGGTACGCAATGCCAAGGCACTCCCCGACGGTGCATGGCCCAAACTAATCGCGTGATGACACATCAGCGTCAGCGCACAGGAGCACAGCGTCAACACACAAAAGTCAATTTGTCGTCCGGAAAGCCGTTCGGTCATCACAGCGGCTTTGACCTGGGAATGAGCCGCTCGCAACGCGTATTCGGAATCTGTAGAGAACTGGTTTTGCTTTGTTGAATAGGACATAATACGCACAAGCATCAAATACTTCTACTCTTTAGGTTGCCCAACCTGACTCAAAGGGAGTGCATCGAACATTAGATCGGCGAAACGTTCCGCACTACCACAAGCACTCAGGCATGCTGAGCGTGACATAGGTTGATTAACCCCAGAAGTATACAAGAAGTTGCAAAGTTCGGCAGAGTTCCCGAAGATCCGGGTGGGCGATCGCCCCATCCGTCTCTCCAGCACCAGCAAAACTAACGTAATTTAAATCACACAAAAATCGCCAAAATGCCTTGCTAAAATCACCCAATGCTCAGCGTATTGGCAGCCTCTTAGGATGGTGGATTTAATCACTCCGGATTCTTGGGTAGAATGCGTCACGCTGCCCTAACCCATCCTACGAAACGCGGTCTTATTTGATGCTCATTCCTTAGCTCGACTTTATCCAATTGATCCAAAAAGGAAAGCAGCAAGCAGAATTCAGATGAG
>JACYMB010000007.1 GCA_015272205.1 Synechococcales cyanobacterium T60_A2020_003
GGAATTCCTGACATTACGAGGCTTCACAGACATCACGAACTAGAAGACCAGTGCCTCGTTCTGTATGAAGGCGATCGCCCTTCCGAAATCTTCTTTGTGGGGTATTCCATCGATTAGAGAGAGCAGCATAGAAATCGCCCTTCCATCACTGGAAGGGCGATCGCTCAAGTATTCAGACTCCAGAGAGAGCTATTTGTGAACGGCCTTAAAGGACTGGTAGGCGTTCTCTGGATGATAGAGATGGCAGTGATCCACAATCTCTTTCATCATCGCCCAGGAGAAAGTCTCTTCCTGCAAATGCTCACCCCAGTTCGCCCGTAGGCTTTCATGGGCTAGCCGTAAACGATAGGACGGAATCGCCACCGAGAGATGGTGAGGAATATGGACATTAATGTCGTGGCAGAGCACCTCAATCCACTTGGGATAGGTGCAGTGAACCGTTCCTGCCAACTGGGAATCTACAGCATTCCAATCATCAGTCGGATAGAACTGGATATCGGGAGCCGTGTGGTGTACGAGCGTGAAGGTACTCATCCAGAAGTGATAAACCAGCCAGGGCATGAGCCAAAACTTGACAACGCCCCAGAATCCAGTCGTGGCAATCAGAACAGGGAATAAAATGGCTGAAAAGATAAGAACGGCGGCAACCGAGGTGCGGATCTTGGCGCGATCGCGGAGCGCAAAGTTAGACGGCTGGAAGTGCAATACGGCCCAATGGGCGATCGATGCCATCCACCAAAGGCGACCTCGGAATCCACGATACAGCGACTGCATGACCGGGCTTTCACCCAGATACACCTCCTCTCGCCACGGATGCCAAGCATTGTCCACATCCATCTTATTGGTGTGGAGGTGGTGGTGATCATGCATAAGCCGCCAGCTATGGAAAGGATATAGCAATGGCAGGAACATAATATGCCCCACTAAATCGTTAACCCATCGACGCTGAGCAAAAGAGCGATGCCCACAGTCATGACCAATTACAAACCATCCCGTGAGTGCCGTTCCCGTAAAAATCCAGGTGATGGGGAGAAAATACCAGGGAAGTGTAGCGATTCCCAGATAACCAAGCGCAACAGCCGTAACACTAAGGACTACTTTAGCCCACGCTTTGCGGCGATCCTTTTCAAAACATTCTTTCGGTAGAGTTTTAATAATATCTCTAAGCTCAAGCCCAGATTCGCGAAGGGAGAACTGCTGAGTTGAATTATTTTCGGTCGTTGCAGTCATGTAGTTGGGGTTTTCTCCATATGAGATGGGATAGAAAGGCTAAGCCAACCATGACACCGCAATAAACCTGGGGAATCGTAAAACGGATGGCCGCCTGCAAAGGCTTATCTCATCTAAATCATGAGAAAGCTTTAAAAACCTTTACATTTATACCATGCAACGGGGTAGAAATGCTTACCGAGATATACGGGGTTTGCCCCAAATCAGCTCTTTAGACCCGACGCTGGGAAAACGACCACGGGAACCCGTTTATAGGCGGGTGTTCCAGCCCGTTCATCAATGCGAGCTTTGAACAACACATTGGCTTCGGGATAGAACATCAGCGCTGCCCCAGGCCGAATATCGCCCAGAATGACCTCAATGTTGGACAGCTCTCCCGCATCGCCGCGCACCGTCACCCGCTGATGGGCTTGAAATCCGGTCTGAACTGCGTCTTGAGGATTGATCAAAATACAGTGACGGTGGGGCATTCCTCGATAGCGATCGCCTGTCTTGTAAACCACGGTGTTGTGCTGGGAGTAGCTGCGCCCGGTCATGAGGGCAACAATAAGAGCAGGCTGATCGGCAGGCAGACCGAAATCGGCGGGAGTTGGCAGTGTGAGATTGGGCATGGGCGTAACCTGCATGTGCGCCTTACCCGACGGAGTTGGAAATTTAGGTTCGATTAGGATGCGGCCTGCAATGGTAAATTCTTCCCCTGTTTCATCGATCGCCCCGATTTTTTCGTAGCCCGAAATGCTTTTCGCAATCAGTTGACGCACATATCGCGTATCGCGCAGGTTTCGCCACTGGATCGGGGATTCGCCGTGAATCCGGTGCGCCAGTTCGGTTAAAAACTCAACCTCTGAGATCAAGTCTCCGTCGCGCAAGTGGGTTTGTCCCTCATTGTTGAAGCGCACAAAGTTATTGCCCGATTCCACCGTCGTTTTATGGGGATTCTCAAAGCGGTTGAACACGGGTAGGAGCAGCGTGGTTTCTTTGGCGATGCCGTGGAAATGACCGAGATTGGGCTTGGTGGCGAGGTAGATAACGGTATCAATGTTGCCAAATGCCCGTTTTGCTTGGGTCAGGTCAGGATTTGCGGCGTACAGATTGCCGCCCACGCAGAGGAGAGTATCAATCTGATGAGCATCTGCTGCATCAATCAGCGCCCGTGCATGGTAGCCCGGATTTAGGTGGAGCGATCGCCCTAGCAAGCCTTCTAGCGCCTCGCGCAGACTCTCTTTGAGGCGAATAGACACGCCCATTGAACCGAAGCCCTGAACGTTGGAATGGCCGCGAATCGGCATCAATCCTGCTCCCGGACGACCAACATTCCCCGTCATTAAGGCGGTATTGGCAATGCTATACACGTTGTCTACGCCGTTTGCCTGTTGGGTAATCCCCATCGCCCAGGCAAAAACGACTCGTTGGGATTGGGCGATCGCCCTGGCTGCGGCTTCTATCTCCAGTTGGGATATACCGCAAAGAGTGGTAATTTCTTCCCAAGAGAGACATTTCGCTTGGTCGAGAACCTGTTGCCACCCGTCAACGTGTGCCTTCAGAAACTCGTAATTCACCCGATCCTGCTCAATCAGCGCTTTCTGGATTCCAGTGAAGAGGGCAACGTCGCTACCAGGAATCGGTTGAAGGAACAAAGAGGCAATCTCTGAGCCTTGAAGCAAAGAGGTGAAGGGAAAGGCTGGCGAACCGAACTTCACCAATCCCACTTCCCGCATGGGGTTGATCACGATTACCCGACCGCCGCGATCGCGCAGCTTAATTAATTCGTTCATTAAACGGGGATGATTATAGGCCGCGTTGGAACCTGTAAGCACGACACAATCGGCCTGTTGCAAACCCTCTAAGCTCACGGTAGAGGTGCTGGTTCCCAATACGTTCTTAAGTCCGACGGTGGAGGGAGCATGGCAGAGATCGGAGCAATCCGCCAGATTGTTTGACCCAAGGGCACGCATCATCAGTTGCAGCAAGAAAGCGGCCTCGTTGGACGATCGCCC
>JACYMB010000008.1 GCA_015272205.1 Synechococcales cyanobacterium T60_A2020_003
GTACCTCAACTCACGCGCCTCTCATCCCGACGCTGACCTTTCAGGTACATCGCGGGGCTTCCCGTCTAAAAGCTAAAAAACCGAACCACCGCGATTTTTCTGGAACCCGGTGTTGAATCTAGGCGATCGCCCAGCTATCCGTGCAACCCCAAGTAGCCCAGTCTCTAGGTACTTGAGTGGAGGAGGTACGGCTTCCCGACACGCCGACGATAGCGGCAAATAAGGCTACGATGGAAGAACTTTTTACAGACAGGCTTGACCCAGTTCTACGATTTTTGCAAAAACGGGCACTCGATCCTGTAGCATCTAAACCAATACCGTAGCGATTTGCTGCATCCCCAGGATTCGGATCCAAGTAACTGAGACGGATCTGCGTTCTACGGTGTAAGCCGTACGTGTCAAACAGTGTTAGGTACTCGATACAGCTAAGCGTTATGACTGATTCGATGAAATGGGCCAGTGCGTTATCCCAAAAGCCATCGCTGGAGGCTGCCGTTAAAGAAGTAGCGGAACAAGCCCAGCGATCGCTCCAGGCAACAGCGGATCTGGCGTTTGTGTTCATTTCATCGTCGTTTACCAGCGAATTCCCGCGCCTGATGCCGCTTTTGAAAGAGTATCTCTCTGTTCCGTACCTGATCGGCTGTAGTGGTGGTGGCATTATTGGTCAAGATGTGGAAATTGATGAAGTACAGGAAGTCGAGGACGAGCCTGCGCTCTGTCTGACCTTAGCTCATCTGCCGGGAGTCAACATTCACCCCTTTCACACTCGCGAGGATGATCTGCCAGATCTAGACAGTCCTCCCGATGCCTGGGTTGAGCTGATCGGGGTGCGGCCAGAGGAAAATCCCCAGTTTATTTTGCTGGCCGATCCGTTTACGGCGGGCATTAATGACCTTCTGCAAGGGCTGGATTTTGCCTATCCGGGTTCCGTCAAAGTGGGGGGATTAGCGGGTAGCGATGCCTCCTCAGGGAACAGCAGCCTGTTCTGTAATTTTGAACATCTCCGCGAAGGGGTGGTGGGAGTAGCACTCAGCGGTAATGTTGTGCTAGAGGCGATCGTGGCTCAGGGCTGCCGTCCCATTGGGCAAACCTATCGCGTGGTGGATGGCGAGCGCAACATTGTGATGAAAGTGGTGCCCCAGGATGCCAACCCGTTTGCCTCGGACGGAACGGCTCTAACGCCTTTAGAAGCCCTCCAAGAGGTGTATCAAGACCTGAGCGACGAAGACCGAGAACTGGCTCAACACTCCCTATTTGTAGGCGTTGCCCAAAGTGAGTTTAAGCAAAGCCTCGAACAAGGGGATTTTCTGATTCGCAACCTGTTGGGGGTTGATCCAAAAGTAGGAGCGATCGCCATTGGGGATCGGGTACGGGCTGGGCAACGGATTCAGTTCCATCTGCGCGATGCAGAAACGTCGTCTAATGATTTGGATGCTCTGCTGGAAAAATACGTGATGAACCTTGACCCCAATCAAGCCTCTCCATCCGGTGCCTTGATGTTTTCCTGCCTGGGACGAGGGGAAGGGCTGTACGGTGAACCCAATATTGATTCCCAACTCCTCCACCAGTACTTAAAGCGCATTCCGGTCAGTGGCTTTTTCTGCAATGGCGAAATTGGCCCCGTGGGAAACACCACCTTTCTCCACGGCTACACGTCCGTATTCGGCATCTGTCGGGCCTCTCACGAGGATTGAGCGATCGCAACGCCCAGCATCCGATTCACACAACGCACCAGTTGATCCAGGTCAATGGGTTCAGAGAGGTAGGCATCCGCGCCTAAGCTCAGACAACGCCGCTGCTCTTCTGCGTTGAACCGATTGCTTAAGGCAAGAACCTTGATCCTAGCCCCTGCGGGACGTTGGCGGAGTTGACGGATCAGGTCATAGCTGTTGGTATCGGAAACGTGCAGGCTGATGATGACGGCAACGGGCTCCAGAATCGCGATTTGGTCTAGGGCGATCGCCCCTTCTGTCATCCAGATCATCTGGTATCCCGCTGCATTCAGCATGTCGCAAATTGCCGTTGCGGGTTCTTCTCGATTTTCGATGAGGACAATACGCCCCGACGGTTGCACATTTCCAGCCTCAGGAGACGCGTTATCCGATTCTGGCAGGTGAGAACGGTAGGGAATGCGCACCGTAAACACCGACCCTACACCGAGGTCAGACTGAACCTCAATCGCGCCGCCGTGGAGTTCAACCAACTGCTTCGTCAACGCTAGCCCAACGCCCGCCCCGCCATACTGGCGACTGTAGGACGGCTCTAACTGCTGAAACTTCTCAAACAGCAAGGACTTTTGCTGGTCAGAAATGCCAATCCCCGTATCTTCAACTTGGAATATCGCCATCGACGGAGTAGCCGCAACCCGCAACGTCACAGCCCCCTCCCTCGGCGTAAATTTGACCGCGTTACTGAGCAAGTTCAGCAAAATCTGGCGAATGCGCTGAGGATCGGCCACAAAGCGATCGCGCTCCGGGTCAATATTTAAATGCAGTCTGAGGTTGATTTGCTTTTGGAGCGCTTCATCTTGAACAATTTTGAGGCTTTGCTGCGCCACCTTTGTCAGCGAAAATTCACTGAAGCGCAGCGCCACTTTGCCCGCCTCAAATTGGGACAGGTCAAGAATATCATTGATAAGCTCCAACAAATGGCGACCGCTGGTGTGAATGGTGTTCAGGTGCTTTTGTTGGCGCGGTGTTAGATCGTTATTGCCCCAGTGCATCAGGGTGCTGGATAGGCCAATAATGCTGGTGAGTGGGGTACGGAGTTCATGGCTCATCGCCGCCAAAAATTCGGTCTTGGCTCGGTTGGCAGCCTGGGCCGCTAGCATCGCATCTTTCAGGTGTTGCGTCCGTTCGATGACCCGCTGCCTCAGCAACGACTTTTGCCGTTGGAGGCGCGTGTAGAGTTGGGCCTGACTAATGGCGATCGCCAAATGCTCTGCAATTTGTCGCAGAAAGTTTTCTTCCTCCGCTTGCCAATCTCGAACGTGGCTGCACTGATGGGCAATCAGCAATCCCCAAAGCTGCTGTCGAACCAGGATGGGAACAACCAGTTTAGAACGAACCTGTAACTGCTGGAGTCGCTTGCGTAGGCAGGATGCTTTGGGATAGGCTGCATCGATATTGCTGACCTGCAACACAAATCCCTGGGTATACTTTTCGCGCAGATCGGGATTTCGGTCAAAGCAGGCTTCCTCAATCAGTCCTAGAGCGGAGAGGACATCTTCCGACCCTCTCGCTTCGTAGGTCACCGAGTTTGAACCGTTTAGCACCGAACCGGAGAAGGATAGTACGGCTCCCTTTGCGGATGCCTTCTCAGTGACAACAGCGCTATCAGTCGATGCTTGATCGGGTAGGAGTTGATAAACAAGCAGCCGATCAACCTGCAAAAACTGACGTACCTGTTCTACTGCGGTTTGCAAAATCACAGGCAAATCCAAGCTTTGATGGATTTGGCTAATCACCTGATTGAGTAACCGTTCTTGCTCAATGCGTTGGTATAGCTCAATTTCGACAGGACGACACCCAGGCGGATAGGAGGTAGGGGCGTCGCTATCGTCAATGGGCGGAAGCGGCGTCAGGCAATGGAAGAGTTGCTGTGTGAAGTGGGTATGCTGGGCATGGTTTGGTGTTGCGTTTAACCAGTCCATCAGCGTATCTAGCGAGGGATGGTGATCCGGGTCTGAGTTTTGCTGCCAAATATCAGTTAAGGTTTGGGCGATCGCCCCCGGATCTAAAATCAATTCAGCAATGATCATGGTCTCTTCGGTTTGCTGCCCCCGGAGCAGCACACTGAAGCCGTCTGAAACGAGCAGGGCGAGCGCCTGATCGGAGGTTGAATCGCCTGAAGAGGATAGATCTGGCTTGGGAATATTACGGGTGAAGAACCAGCAGTCTGGTGCTAGATCAGTAGCGGATTGCCGGATCAGTTTGCACAACTGATTAAATTGGGCAGTCGAGATGGGGTGGGCGATCGCACGATCTAAGTTTGCCATTATCTAAAAGCCACCTGCACTTGCGTACCGTAGCGTTGCGCCCATCAGACAAAAGGTAGGGAGATGCGATCGATCCATCAGACTCAGCAGTTTGCAAGACTAGAATTATGTATGAAAATGGGCGAGGCTGTAGAGCGGTAACGTGACTCGACCCCCAGGTTCACCCTGAGTACCACGCAGACATTGATAACGTTGAAAATAGCACTGTTGAAAGGCTAGGAACCTAGGGTGGAAGTGGAGATAAAATGCAGTTCTGCACCACAGTTATCTGCGTTCTTCACTCTCAAGCCAGCATGAAAGCAGTAGCATCGAGTTTCCTATATTCCTATGGTAAATGGGTGAGTCCATATCTGAAACCCGGACAGCAAAGTTCATTTTTGCTCCGTATTGGCCATCTTGTAACGGATGACGTCTTGGGCATTATTCACACCCCCCCGCAAGATTGCACCACGTTTTGACCACCCTCCCACTCAACACCTGGTCTAACCAAGGCGTGTTCGTTGATAGGCTTTTCAGCGCATTGGCGGAAACAGTCCAGGTTTGATCCGGCTTAAAGAGGATAAGTTCTGCCCATTCCCCAGGAGCGATCGCCCGTGGCGTTTGCCCCAAGCACAAGGCGGGATTGGTGCTGAGCCGACTCCAGAGGGTTAACGCATCCCATTGGCCCGAGTCCACCAGGTGATGCCAAAGGAGCGGGAGTGCCAGTTCATAGCCAATCGCACCCGGCGGCGCTTCGGAGAAGGATACCGTTTTTTCCTCGTAGGTGTAGGGGCTATGGTCGATGGCGATCGCATCAATTACACCCTGCTCAACGCCTTGGAGTAAGGCCGCCTGATCCTCTGGATTTCCCAAGGGTGGATCGAGTCGCAGACTGGGATCGTAGCTGGCGATCGCCTGAATATTCAGCAACACATGCATCCAGGTGGTGCTGGCAGTAACGGGTAACCCCCTCGCTTTTGCCTCCCGAATGAGATCCACGCTCCGAGCGGTGGAAACCCGCATCAGGTGAATGGGGGTTTGGGTCGTTTCCACACACTCCAGAAGGCTCACCAGCGGCACAGTTTCTGCCGTGATCGGTACGGGGGGTAACCCTAGCCGCAGAGCCTCAATCCCTTCGCGCACCACCCCTTCCCGTCCTAGCTTGGGATGGCTGCCCCACAGGGCGATCGGCATCGGGGATGGGTGCAGATACTCCAAGATGCGCTGCACCAAGTTCATGTCTGCAATCGGGCGACCGTCGGCAAACCCCGCCACGCCTGCCGCTATCAGATCATCCAGTTCGGTCATTTGCTGCCCCGCAATGCTCTGGGTCAGGGCACCCCACCAGTGGATTTGAATCGGCAAATGGCTGAGCGTGCGGTCAATCTGCGATCGCACTCCCTCCACACTGCCCCGCGTATCCAGAGGGGGATGGGTATCGGGCAGGAGAGTCACCCGCGTGAAGCCCCCTGCGATCGCCGCTTCAGCCAGAGAAAGCAACGTTTCCCGCGATTCAAATCCGGGTTCACCGGAATGGCTGTAAAGATCTACCAGTCCCGGAGCTAGAATACAGCCTGCGCCATCGATGCGCTGAACGTCGGCAGGAACCGATGCTGGATCAGGGGCGATCGCTGCAATCCGGCCATCCGTAATCAAGACATCCATCATCCGGTCGGTATGGGAAACCGGGTCAAGAACGCGAGCCTGCTGAATCAGTTCACTTGTCATAGGGGTTACTCATGCTGAATAGGGGAGTATGCGGGCAGACTACAATGCCCCGGCGGCAGTCTGATCCAACACACTGTCCCCTGTGGTAATATTGGACGCTCTCAGAATCGCATCCCCGTCCGCACCGTGGGGGTAGTCGATGACGCTAACGGCACCGTTCCCCTGCTTGAAGCGCCAGAAATACTCTGGCCCCCAGCCCATGATGTGGCACAGAATCGCTTTATTCACGGCATCGTGAGCCACCACTACAACCGTGGTCACCATTCCCTCCGCCAGATTGTCCGCGATCGCCGTAGACCGCACAATCTCATCCCAGGTGGCTGCCGACCGTTCCCAGACCTGCTGGAGATTTTCACCTTCGGGCATTTGCACCGTTTCGGGCGATCGCTGCCACTGCTTCAGTTCCGCCCCATACTCGGCTTCAATTTCCGCCTCCAGTTTGCCCTCCCAGAGGCCGTGGTTAATTTCCTTCAGACCATCATGATTCTCCAGTTCTACTCCTGGATGCAGCGCCACGATCGCCTCGGCGGTCTGCTTCGGGCGTAGCATCGGACTGGTGACGGCACGATGGATGGGCACATCGTTGAGGTATTGCGCCACCTCTGCGGCTTGCCGATGTCCGGTTTCGTTGAGGGGAACATCAATTTGTCCCTGGAAGCGCTTTTCACGGTTCCACTGGGTTTCGCCATGACGTACCAGCAGCATCCGAATCCCCGATTGTCCGGCACGGGGTTTGGGGACTTTCTGACCGAGATGGGCAGTCAGGTTGAGGGATTCGAGCTGGGCAGGTTCGCTTGACCCTGCCGGGAAATTCAGGACGTTAATGCCGCAGTTGGACTGATCCATTTGGCGATAATGGTGGGAATCCATGCCCAAGGCCGCCCCAATCAGTGCCCGATTGATCCCGCTATGGGCAACCACCAAAATGGTTTCACTGAGATGATTAGGCAACGTTTCATCCCAAAACTGCTGTGCCTGCTCAAAGAGCGATCGCACCGGATAGAAGGTTTCTTTCCCCTCCGGTGTGTCGCGGGTCATTTGCAGATCGTGGGGATGATCGCGCCAGATTTCGTAGAGGTCGGGGAAGCGATCTTGGATCTCTTGAAACAGCATGCCTTCCCATTCGCTCAGGTTAATTTCCTTGAGGTTGTCGCTCAGGCGTAGCGATAGCTCTTGATTCGGCTGAGCTGTTTCCAGAATCAATCGAGCCGTTTGCTGGGCACGCTGAAGTGGACTACAGTAAGCGGCATTAAAGGGAATGCCCACTAAGCTTTGCCCGACTCGACGGGCATCAGCCTGCCCCCGCTCCGTCAGGAACGATTGGTCACAATGCCCCTGTACCCGACGCTCAACGTTAAACGTACTTTCTCCGTGGCGAACCAAAATGACGCGCGTATTCAGGGCTGTGTCCTCCTTTGCTGCAATACCGAAACGTGGCAATCTCTATACGTGGCAATGCAATCGCACCAAAACGGGCGATCGCATCCAACGCCAACCGCATTCTATTCTAAATTAGCGATCGCCACAGGTTCTACCGGATCCGCCAACTCGAATCCAAACACCCGCGAGTAGAAATACAGTTCGCCATCTAGCACCCGCTTAATATTTTCCGCCTTGCGAAATCCGTGCTGCTCTCCAGCAAATAGCACATAGGCCACAGGCAATCCCTTGTCCTTCAAGGCATTTACCATCAGTTCCGCCTGATTGGGAGGCACAATCTTATCCTCGTCGCCCTGGAAAAAGATCACCGGACAAGATAGTTGATCGATATGGTGAATGGGCGATCGCGCCCGGTATAGCGCCTGTTCCGCCGGATACGCTCCAATCAAACTGTCCAGGTAGCGAGCTTCAAACTTGTGGGTATCCTGCGCCAGTACCTCGGCATCGCTCACCCCATAGAAGCTTGCGCCTGCCTTAAAGGTGTCGCGGAAGGTCAGCGCTGCCAGGGTCGTGTAGCCACCTGCACTGCCCCCGTCAATCATGAGGCGATCGCCATCCACCCGACCGTGTTGCACCAAATACTTCGCTCCATTAGCGCAGTCATCCACATCCACCACGCCCCACTGTCCCTTGAGGCGATCGCGGTAGGCGCGACCGTAGCCTGTGCTGCCGCCATAGTTTACATCCAGGACGGCAATCCCGCGACTCGTCCAATACTGGATGCCAAGGTTAAAACTTGCCGAGGTTGCTGCTGTGGGGCCACCGTGACTTTTGACCAGCAGGGGCGGGCGATCGCCATCGGGAGCGGTGTAGTCCTGATTTTTGGGTGCATAGAAAAAGCCGTAGGCCGTCAGGCCGTTCTCGGTGGGGAACTCGATCACCTCCGGTTCCGACAGATAGCCCGGCTCCACGGTGAGTGGACTCGATTGGCGTAGTTCTTGAGTTTTCCCGGTAGCCAAATCCATTCGCACGACGGCGCTGGGAGCCATTGCCGATCCGCCCAGAAACGCCGCAACGCCCGCCCCCACCTGCAATCCGCCAATGCTGGAGTAGGGGGTTTCCAGTTCCGTCAGGCTCAGGGTTTGGGTATTGAGACGGGCGAGGTGCTGAATTCCGTCTTCCACGTAGGTACAAATCAGGGATGCCGCCGATTCAAACCCGTAGGTAGACATCCGAAAGACCCAGTGGGGCAAGCCAAACTCAGCGTCCTTCGGGCAAAGAGGTTCTACGGAGTCTCCCGTCCAGCGATACAAATTCCACCATCCGGTGCGATCGCTCACAAAGTACAGCACGCCATCGGGCGACCACTCCGGCTGAAAGATGGATTCTGCAGTACCTCCGGCAATGTGGGTCGCTTTACCTAAGGTTCCATCGGCCTGCACTGGGGCAACCCAGAGATCCGTACCGTCCCAGGGCATATTGGGGTGATCCCAGGTGATCCAGGCCAGGAATTGTCCATCGGGACTGAGGCGCGGCGAAGAATAAAAATCGTGCCCTCCGGTGAGAACCTGTCCGGCATCGTTCCCCGTCAGGCTCACCGCTGCAATGTCGTTAATCGGTTCCTGGTCATTCTCCGTGTGGCGTTCACGAACACAAATCAGGCGATCGCGCCCTGCATCCATCACCGCATCCGCATAGCGATCGCCCTCTGGAGTGAGGGGTTCTGGCTCGCTACCCGATTCCTGCTGATAGAGCCGCTGATCTGCAAAGTTGGAAAAATAAACCGTGCCCTCATGAACGATGAAAGCCCCGCCGCCGTACTCATGGACACGGGTGCGGACGTTGAAGGGGGAGGGTGTCACGTCCATCTGCTGACCATCGGCAGTAGAGCGCACCACCACGTTTCGTCCCGCATCCGTGGGACGTCCTTCACTCCAATACACCTCATCGCCATCCAGCCGAATTTCACCCAACCGGAGGCTGCCCGCCACGATCAAATCTGAGGTGATTGGCGACTTCCAAGACCCATACGGTGCAGTGATCACAGCTAATCTATTCCTTTTTCAATCAACAAACGCACTCTAGTTTGACAGCTCGTTCACCTGAACCACAGGTAAATCATCCGCTGCTTTCGACGCGGTATCCAGACCTGGGATTGGCTTGGCCGCATCCTTCAGCGATGCCTTCGAGGCAAATCGCCCAACCTGAACCAGACTGGAGAAGGCTTGATTATTCTTGTTTGCCTTTGCCAGCGCCGCCACTTGGAAATCACTGGAGAAGTGCTCTAGGGCAATCTCAAGCGCTTCATTCGGGTTCAGGGCAACCCATCCGGTGGGGGTTAGCTCCCGCACTTCAAAATGGAGGTGAGGCCCTGTCGAGTTTCCGGTGCTGCCCACCCGACCAATCACGGCACCTTGGACAATCTCATCCCCAGCTTCTACAAAAATTTCCGACATGTGAGCGTACAGGGTTTGCTGATCGCCATTCTCAATGACGACCGTAATCCCATAGCCTTGGAGGAAATCCGCCGTAACGACTTTGCCACCAAAGGCCGCGACAACCGGGGTACCCATGGGCGCAGCAATATCCGTTCCGGTGTGCAGACGGGTATCGCCATAGATGGGATGAACGCGCCAGCCAAATAGGGATGAAATCGGGGCGGGGATCGTCAGGGGGAACAGCAGATCGACATCACCGTTGCCAAGGCGACCGATGGGACGAGGCGTGAGGTTGAGGAAATTCTGGATCGAAAAGTTGGGATTCCACTCAATGCCTCGACTATTGAGGCTCACAGGGCCAATGCTAACTGAGCTGATGTCCCCCAGTTGAGCCGCAGCAGCACGGGAAGGGCCGGATGCTGAGGAGTACAGGGAGCAATTATTTTGCCCCGTGTAACCACCGCTTTCAATAATCATCTGACAGCCTGTAGAGCGCTCGTCCAGGACAATCCGAGTCGGTGCCGTTGCACCCAGGTCATAGTCGTTCGATGGGTCAATATAGCTGCTGGCCTCACTGGGCGCACTGGGAACCGCCAGAAAATCCTCGGCTGGAACGCCCACATCCGGCATTGCACTGGGTTCAATCGTGATCACAGGAGCTTCAGGCGCAGCAGGGGGAAGATTCAGCAGATCTTGGGCGGAGGGAACACTTTCCACCGTGCCATCGGGTGATGCTTGAGCCTGGGCGATCGCACTCGTCCCCAGGGTCATGAGGCTAATTAACCCTGCACAGCGGGCACCGCTAACCACGCGCGATCGCCACTTTAATCCTTGTTTCAAAACCTGCTTTGTCATCCGTCGCTCCACCACATTACTCGTAGGAATTGAGATATTGAAATCTTGGTTTAACTCATTCAGTATAGAAGCCCGAATCTGTTCTGAGCATCACGCCTGTGACAGGTTCAAAACGTTGCCAAATGACACACGCTACAATCCCACGATCTTCACAACGAACAGACTAGCTGTTCCTCTGCTAGAGTAACGCCTAATCCCGCTAAGCGTCCATAGGCATTGACTGGACGTTGTCCATCCCCGGCAATTGGATTAACGATGCTTATTGCTCCGATCTGAGGGAAGAAACAATGGCCCCGGTGCGATTTTGGTAGTGGCGGCAGTCCTCGCACGGCCCGGAGGGATTCACCGCACACCGGACGTAGGGCGATCGCGCGTTAAAGAGACAGCTTTGATCGCCAATGATATAACCTAGCTCCTCAACATAATGCTGTTCATCGGGCAAGGAAAGTCGCGAAAGCCCACGAGTTGCCAAGGATTCTAAAACCCGTTGGAGCCTCGCCTGGGCTTGGGCATCCGCACGCCGCAGCACAAAAACAGAGACGATCGAAGGCATCAAGCCGATGACGACAACGAGTAATGCAAACAACACAGCGTCAATCCTTACTCCGTAACCCTTCTAGACTCTTAGCAAAGCACTATAGCGTGGTTTTTGAAAAACAGCGCACTTTGTGCATAGATTTGGGTCAGGGTTTAGCAAAACATGGACGCATGGGATACGGCTTTATGCCTAAGTAAGTAAAAGGCTCCAGACAGCGTGAATCGTTGCGAGTTGCTGTCGCACGGATGGAGGCTAAGCAACACGATATCTACCGGAACCTGAATCAAAAACTGGCGATCCAACTGGTTCGAGAAAACAGCGAGGTGGGTTTTGCTGTTAGAGCGCTAGCCATATCAGTTAGGACATTGTGGAAGGGCAGCTTCGCCGCCCCTCCAAAATGTCCATGTCCTAAGCTAGCTGACAACAGCTATAAACCTAAATATTTGCCAGGGTCTGTCAGCTAAACCCGCCCATACACACAATCAGTGTTTAAGCGTACTCGATATTATCAGGTTCTTTGGGGTTCGCTGGTGCTACTCCCCACCTCAGTGATTAGATTAATCAGGCTCCTAGTCCGCTTTACCGAAGGTCGTAAAGTGCCAACCCTTGCGCTGATCGCCCGTCGTGTCAAACATGACGTGCTTGACGATCGTATACTCCTCTAGGGCATAGTGGGACATATCTTTGCCAATGCCACTCTGTTTGAACCCTCCATGAGGAAGCTCACTCGCTAGGGGGAGATGATCATTCACCCAGACCGTGCCGCACTCCATCGCCGCAGAAACCCGCATGGCTCGCTGCACGTTCGTCGTCCAGACGCTACCTGCCAACCCGTAGGAAATATCGTTGGCGTAGGTTACAGCCTCCGCTTCATCGCTAAACCGACTGACCACAACAACCGGGCCAAAGATCTCATCCTGAACACAGCTTGCATGCTGGGGTGCATCTACAAGGATAGTGGGAGGATAGTAGAATCCGTCTCCCTCTGGCAACTCACCACCCAACGCGATCTTAATTCCCTGGTCTTTGGCCTCTTTGACAAAACCGTGGACTTTATTCCGCTGCGCCTGACTCGAAAGAGGGCCAATGTCGGTGTCTTCGGCAAAGGGATGACCGACTTTGACCTGACTGGAGAGTTCTGTAAACCGACTCAAGAAGGCATCGAAGACTTCATTTTGCACATAGATCCGGGTTGCGGCGGTGCAATCCTGGCCAGAGTTGGCATAGGCTCCCACCACCGCACCGTGCGCTGCTGCCTCAATATCGGCATCCGCAAACACCAAAAAGGGGGCTTTTCCTCCCAACTCCAGCGTGACCCGTTTGATCCGGGGACTCGCCAGTTCCGCAATCCGTTTGCCTGTGCGGGTGCTACCCGTGAAGCTAACCATGCGGATATCGGGATGGGTACAAATGGCCTCTCCGACCTCGGCTCCTCCAGTAACAACGTTGATCAATCCAGGGGGAAAGCCCGATTCCAGCGCAATTTTGGCTAGTTCTATCGTCGTAATCGGCGTATTCGGGGCAGGCTTAAGAATCACCGCATTGCCCGCTGCCAAGGCCGGAGCCAGCTTCCACACAGCCATCATCATTGGGTAGTTCCAGGGGGTGATGGCTCCCACCACACCGATGGGTTCGCGACGGAGCATGCTGGTGTAGCCGCCCACATATTCCCCAGCCGCAACCCCTTCCTGCCGACGCACAGAGCAGGCAAAGTAGCGGAGGTTGTCGATCGCAAAGGGAATATCACCGTTAATCGTGAGCTTCAGTGCTTTTCCGGCATTCTGACTTTCCAGACGCGCTAACTCTTCACTGCGGGCTTCTAGGGCATCAGCTAAGGCCAGCAATGCTGCACTGCGTTCTCCATAGGACAGTTTGCCCCAGGTCGCCTGGGCTTGTTTGGCGATCGCCACGGCTCGATCGACATCCTGGGCAGTGCCCAAGGCCACCGTCGCAAACGGTTTCCCCGTGGCTGGATCAATCAAATCTTCGCTGCCCGTTCCAACCCCCTCATCCCCGATCACCATGGGATAGTGGGTAAATTTATCTGTCATTCCCCTTTCTCCTAAGGACGTTGTGCAGCTTAATGGTGCGGTTTAAACAAATACCATGTGAACCGTAGTCTTACGATGCAATCTTTAGTCTGAACCGTTGGCTACTGTTCTGCTGCGAGCCATGCTACCACATTCAAAATTAGATGGCGGAATGGTTGATTTTGGGTTGTGGAAACTGTTTTTGGCACAGCGTCAGAAACGCTTGAATTTTAGAAATCAGGCCGAAGTACTGCAAAATGAGATATTATCTGAGAAACATGTAAACTTTTATTAAAACTCTTCCTGCGCTATGACGAGCAACCTCGGATTCGGCAAAACCCAGCCTCAACCCAAAACCTCCAAGCGTGCTGAAAAGCGTAAAGAAGCCGCCCAAACGTTTGAAACGATGAAGTCGAGCGGGAATCCCGAATTTGAGGTATACATCCGCATTAAGGGCAAGAAAAGCTGGTATCCAGTGGGGGCGATCGCCGTTCAGCGCAGCAACCTGATCGATCGCGCCATTTTTGATAGTGAGGAATCACTTCTACAAGGCGCATTTCGGCTCTATCCCGTACTTCGGAAAAATCAGACCAATCTGGAATACGGCTATCGTCTGAAGGAATATAAGGACGAGCCGATTAAGCTGGCGGAACCTCCGACAACCAAAGGAGTGAACCCTCTGCAAGCGGCAGTCTCCCAAGTGCAGGATCGGTTCTCATCGCTGTTTAAGAAGTAATTGGGTTCAAGGAGGGGTTGGACAGTGCCCAGCGGAGGCTTTGACGTCAGAACACCACGCATAATTGATTTAGACGTGCTAGGAGGGTAGTCCTTATCTACCTTCTTTTCAACCATTGCTTCATTCAGACAATTGGCTGTCATTAATCAATGTCCATATGAGGCATAGTCTAGGAATGGATGGTATCTGCTGAGGCAAGTCTAGCTCAATACTTGACCATATCCAGTTTCCTAAGCGTCGTGCGCGATAGTCTCCGATCGCTTGACCGTTCAATGCTTTATCACGGCTGTTTCCAGGCTCAGCAAGGGCGCGCGCCGAAGAGCTACGACCAATAAAAGAAAAAGATCGATTGCTCTCGAAGGAACTGTTGTGCAAGGGTGATCCTACTGGGCCAGAACCAGGATTCCCTGTCAGATTATTACTATTTCTGAAGAAATTCATATTAAACCTCAAACTAACGAAGCGGTCGAAGTTCTGAAGTCACTTCTATCAAAGGATTCAGAGAATATCATCCTACTGTGATTTATTCGAGGACGACTGGATATTACAGATTTTCAAGGCTTTGTTGCATGATTAGAAGGATGATCAGGCTCACCTTGAGGTCGTCCGGGTATTAAGCTTCGAC
>JACYMB010000009.1 GCA_015272205.1 Synechococcales cyanobacterium T60_A2020_003
TATCAGTCTAGACTTGAGCGAAGGAGATATTTTAGCGTTACTGGGGCCATCGGGGTGCGGGAAAACAACCTTGCTGCGCCTGATTGCCGGATTTGAAGAACCCGATACCGGAACCGTTACGATCGCCCAATGCTGTGTCGCGGGGGATGGAGCCTGGGTAGCACCCGAGCGGCGCGGCGTTGGCATGGTGTTTCAGGACTACGCCTTGTTTCCCCATTTGACGGTGGCGCAAAATGTGGCTTTTGGACTGTCTCAAGGCGATCGCCATGCCCGAACCATGGCAAAGACGATCCAGGATGTGCTATCCCTCGTGGGTCTGCAGGGGCTCGAAAATCGTTATCCCCACGAGTTATCTGGGGGGCAACAGCAGCGGGTAGCTTTAGCGCGTGCCCTTGCCCCCCAGCCGTTTTTGGTGCTGCTGGATGAGCCACTCAGTAATTTAGATGTGCAGGTGCGCGTTAAGTTGCGCCAAGAACTGCGCGATATTCTCAAAGCGGCAGGCACGACGGCGGTTTTTGTGACCCACGATCAGGAAGAGGCTCTGTCTATTGCCGATCGGGTGGGGGTCATGCGGGCAGGACGATTAGAACAGATCGACACACCGGAACAAGTTTATCAAAATCCCCAATCACGCTTTGTAGCGGAGTTTGTGACCCAAGCCAACTTTGTCATCGCGAAACGGCAAGCGGAGGGATGGCAGACGGAGATTGGCCTGTTTACCCTAGATCAAGTTGTGGTCGATGGTACAGAGAGTGCAGAGGCGATCGCCCTTATGATTCGCCAAGAGGATATTATGCTGACGCCAGATGAACGGAGTCTACTCATAGTATGCGATCGCCAGTTCTTGGGCCGAGAACAGCGCTACAGCGTTCAAACGCCCGAAGGTCACGTTTTGATTGCGCGAACTCCGGCCTCGGTCAGTTTGCCAACGGGAACGGCCGTGAACGTTAGCGTCAACCAGGCGAAACTTCAGGGGTTTGCAGTGCGAATGTGAGAAAAGCAGGACTTACGCAATTGGGCGATTTTGCGCGGGTGTAACCTGCGCAAAATCGCCTAAAAGACTCAGGACGCCGCACGTAGTGCGTAAGTCCTGAAAGGAAAACACATCGCTCTGCAACGGGAGTTAGGTTTTGCGTTAACGGCTGTATTCCAGAGAAGTAAGACCGCACAGGTATTTCTAGAACTATAGCGCTAGCCATATCGGTTAGGACATTTGGGTGGGCGATCGCTGGGTAATCCTTGCAGTACAGTGGATGGGGGGACTCCAGTTTGAAGTCTAGAATATGGCAACTGCTATCTGTAACCGTTGAACACTGAAGTATGTCAATCCTATGGCAGACGAGGACGAAAAGGGTAAAGCTACAGTTTCATCCCTAGGGGAAGGATGCTTAACGCTGATTGCCGTATACGTTGGTGCGGTGGTTGTGGCATTGGTTATCACTCAGTTTCAGCGTCATGATCCATCCAAAGCTTGGCGCACACCGCAAACAACCGTGCGCCAGGACGAGCCTGCTGTCATTCAAGGTGATGATCCGAGTGATCCGGGAGCCTACTTCAGCCCCGTTCCTTCTGCCACCATAGATCCCCCGACTCCCGATGTCACAGCGTCATTTCCCCCTTCGGTTGTCGCCCCAGAGATGCAGCCAAGTGTGCCAGCACCTGCAGGCACAGGGGTACTCAGAACTCAAGATGAAAACTCATCCGTCAACGTTCGAGCATTCCCTAATCTTTCGGCTGAGATTGTGCATGTGGGCTATGGGGGAGATGCGGTCAATATTCTCAATCAATCTATCGATAGCGAAGGGAATACCTGGTATTACGTAGAGTTTGCCGATGGAAGTGCAACGGGCTGGGTACATGGTGACTATCTCCAACCCACAATGGCTGAGCCTAACTCCTATCCTTCACCAGAGGGGGAACTTCCGAGTGTGGATCAAAACCCTGTTGTCAGTACCCAGTAGACGTCCAACGCTAACGCAGAAATATTTCTACAGCCCGAAAGTGTCTGTAAACCAATGTTTCGATGGGGAGCTTCCGAGGTTTGGTTCGCTTCTCCCTTGTGACGGGGGGCTAGGGGAGATCGAACAACGGCAACGGTTTTAGCTTAGTTAGAATTTATTTTATAAATATCTACGGATGCAACGGCTTCAAGGGTGAAAAGAACGATATCGTTACAGAAAGCTGGACTTGTGGTGCAGGAACATCCCCCAAAATCTGTATCGTAGTTCATGCTTTCAGTAATTTTTCTGGCACGATCGAATCTAAATGATCTAAGCTAGCTGAGAGCATCCCAGTCCTGATTAATTTAATCCTAAAATTACTGTGCCTAAACGATTTTCCTTAATTTCTCTAGTTGTATTGTCCGGGCTCTTATCCGTTGCGCAACCCGTCCGCGCCCAAGCCTTGATCCCCCACATTCTTCAACTGAATCCTGATCAAATGCAAGATCAGGGGCTAATTTTGGCACAAGAAGCAGCCCAGCTTGCCCAATTTCAGCAGTATGATCTGGCGTTGCCCAGAGCCCAACTAGCCGTTCAGCTTCTCCCTGATAATGCTCAGGCGTGGTCGTTGCTCGGCAGTTTGTACCTTCAGGTCGAAGATGTGGAGGCGGCAATTCCAGCCCTCCAAAAGGTGCGATCGCTCGAACCCGACAATTCCGCCATCCTGTTTGCCCTCGGCTCCGCTTACTTCAACCAGGATGACTACGATCAGGCGATTCAGTTTATTCAGGCGGGTCTGAAAATTGATCCAGAAGTGCCCGGTGCGCTATTTGATCTAGGGAACGCTTATTACGTCACCCGTCGCTACGATGAAGCGATCGCCGAGTACGAAAAAGCGATCGCCATCGATGACACTTTCTGGCCTGCCGTCAACAACATTGGGTTAGTGCTGTATGAAATGGGCGATGTGGATGCCGCCCTCGAAAAGTGGGAATCGGCCGTCGCTATTGATGGCGAGCAAGCAGAACCCCAATTGGCGATCGCCGTTGCCCTGTATCAGCAAGGTCAGCAGAACGAAGCCCTCCTCCGGGGTGAAACAGCACTGCGGTTAGATAATCGCTATGCCGACGTTGATTTTCTATCTGAAAACCTCTGGGGCGACAAGTTGCTGGGAGATGCTCAGACTTTCCTTTCTCTGCCCCGCATTCGGCAAACCTTAGCGCAAATTTCAGGTGAATCATTTTCACAGTAGGTTATACCAACTGTGAGTTTTGAGTTGTCAGTTTTGAGCTGTCAATGCGTTGTACCGTCAGCGATGCTAGCGTTTAATCTGTAGCTGTTATTTTAGCTCGACTTTATCCAATCAGGCGGCATGGCAGAGTAACTCGGTCCAGGTGTCGA
>JACYMB010000010.1 GCA_015272205.1 Synechococcales cyanobacterium T60_A2020_003
TCGACACCTGGACCGAGTTACTCTGCCATGCCGCCTGATTGGATAAAGTCGAGCTCAGTGCACGTCAATTTGACAATCAAGCCGTGGAATTGTTCATCAAATGTGTTGCGCTCAACCGCATGATTCAGATCGCTAAACCCGATAGCTACAAGGTTGAAGGTTAATACCAGGACACTCTCAAGGCGAACCTGACCGTTTTTCTAATCATGCAACAAAGCCATTCCTAAATGTAATCTCAAATTTGTCTAAATACCCATGATGGGTACGGGTGAGTTTATTTAATAGATGTTGCTCCATATCTGGGACTGGTTACACAACCCGCCCCTACGCGACTGGAATTAATCATGGATGGATTTATTGGATCTGATACACCCTTGCTTTTAATTCAGACCTAGCAAAGTGTCTACCGCAACGCTTCAATCTGCCGCGTCACCGTCCATGCCGAATAGCTCACTCCTGCAGTGCCCTCTCCCGGATGGGTGGAGTCCCCCACCAGCCACAGATTTTTTACCGGAGTCCGATTCGCAAATCCGAAGGGACCAAAGGTAGAGATGCGCTGCCCGATGCCACCGACAATGCCGCGATCGCGCCCCGTATAGCGAGCAAACGTCTGAGGGGTCGCCGCTTCTTGATAGACCATTGTGTCCGGTGTCAGGGTAAAGAACTGACTCAAACGGGCGATCGCCTCTTGGGTATATCTCTCTTTGAGGGCATCGTAATCGTCGGTTTGCCACCAGATTTGGGTATCGGTAAACGATGAGGCAATAATAGTTCCACATCCCTCTGGTGCTCGTCCATCGCCGGGATAGCTGACCGAAACAAAGAGAGAATTGTTTTCGGCGATCGCCCCCTCGTAGTCGTACAAAAACTGAAGATGGGGGGGACAATCGGCGGGAATCGCCTCCTGCTTCACACCCAGATAGATCACAAACGCGCCCGAACCGGGGGGCAATTTATCCACCCGTCGCCGATAACCTGCCGGAGCCTGATTGCCTAACAGTTGCACTAAATTCTGCACCGTCACATTCGCAATCACATGATCCGCCTCTTCAATCCAGGTTTCTCCCGTTTTCTGATTGCGGATTTCCACCGCTTTGGCCTGTCCATCCTTGAGGTAGATGTGCTCCACAGAATGGCGCATCCGCAAATCTCCCCCATCTCGCTCAAAGGCTTCTACCAGGCGATCGCTCAACGCCTGCATACTGCCCTTGAGGTGATAGAGTCCTTGGGGTGACTGAGAAACGCCCAAAGCAGTGGCCGCATAGAGAACAGCGGTTTCCTCCGCATCCACCTGGGAATAGAGTTTGAGTTGCAGGTCTAGAAACGTCTTCAGACGGCGATCGCCCCCTAGACCAAAGCGGCGCAGAACTTGACCCACCGTCGAGAAAGTGTGCGGCAGGGTAAAGAGTGTCCCTGGACGTACCGCTTGGGTTAACTGCCACAAATCCCAAACATTGCGGGGAGGAAGCACCGGATCGCGGGATTGAAACGCCCAACTGTAGCGAAAGAGATCATTCAAAAACTGCCAAAAGGCTGCACTTCCCGGAAATTGCCGTTCGCGTTCTTGCTGCCATCGTTGCGGATCGCGCCATACGCGGATGGGTTCCGACTCTCCGGGCAAAAACACAGCACAGGCCGGATCGCACGGCATCGCTGCGGGAACGTCAACTCCCAATTCCTGAAAAATCCGGTGATGAATTCCCCCCGGTTCGAGTCCGGCCACCTGGGTTGCACCGACATCAAAGGTGAATCCTCGGCGTCGAAACGTAGACGCACATCCTCCCGGCACGATCGCCTGATCCAACAGCAAGACGCGATCGCCCCGATGGGCAAGTAAGGCCGCCGCCGCTAAGCCCCCAATCCCAGCCCCAATCACAATAACGCGAGCGGCCTTACCCTCGTGTTTCGTCAATTGTGTGCTGTCGGACGGGCTTTGAGCGGAAGAACTCGCGTGCGGGGAAGATGTCGAAAACGCCATAGTGCGGAGCCTAGATTAAGAACCTTAACTTCTATTTTACATTTCGTAACATCATTAGTTCGAAGCCAACCCGCCAAAGATGAACTTATCCAAAGGCGATCGCCCCAAATGTGGGGTTCAGAACTACAATTTGAGGGAACTCCTACGTACATTCCCCGTCGTAATTTTCCATAGAAGTCACTCTAGTTCGCATCAGTTACCCCCCCCCAAGTATTCCCAAGACAACCACCCCATATTCGGGGTTGAACCTGCTTTCTTTACGTTTAAGAATGCCTTAATCACCCGCTACGTGTGGGTTCAGGTTTAACGCGAAATCCCCCAACAATCCTTGGCTTTACGGGTTAGATTTTTGCAATTTGATGGACTTTCCTCCAGGTATTGCTGGAGTGACGATCGCGCTCTGCTGCCTAAAAATTGCAAAATATCGCTAAAACCTGACAGAGCTGAACCGACTGGGGGCTGTAACCGTTAAGATGGGTAAAGCTATGGTCACATCAAGAAACATCATAATGACCCTCCGTCTCCAGAACGAATCTTCGCTTGCCTCGCTCAGCGCTCCATCCATTCATCGTTTATCCAACGGTCTCACCATCATTGCCGAACAGATGCCCGTCGATGCGGTAAATCTCAGCATCTGGTTGGGAGTGGGGTCAGCGCTGGAATCGGATGATATCAACGGTATGGCTCACTTCTTGGAGCACATGATCTTTAAGGGGACGCAACGGATTCCCAGTGGTGCCTTTGAACAGCAGGTGGAACGAAAGGGCGCAGTCATGAACGCTGCGACCAGTCAGGATTACACCCACTACCACATCACAACCGCTCCCTCTGACTTTGCGGAACTCGCCCCGCTTCAGGTGGAAGTGGTGATGAATGCCGCGATTCCCGATGACGCCTTTGAACGCGAACGATCTGTCGTTTTAGAGGAAATTCGCCGCGCCAATGATAATCCCCGTCGCCGCAGCTATTATCGGTCGATGCAAGTTGGATTTGAGAGCCTGCCCTACCGTCGTCCAGTGCTGGGGAAAGAGGACATTATTCAGCGCTTAACGCCCCAGCAAATGCGGGACTTTCACAGCACGTGGTATCAACCCCAATCGATGATTGCCGTAGCGGTGGGTAATCTTCCCGTAGAAATGCTGGTGCAAACCGTAGCCGAAAGCTTTGATGCGGCGCGTCCCCATGAGGCGATCGCCCCTACGTCGCCCCTCGACCCATCGTTTTCTCGCATTGCCCACCTCGATCTAGAATCACCCTTTACCACGATCCAAGGTCAGGAATATACGGATTCGTCGCTGCAACAGGCACGGATGACCATGATGTGGCGCGTTCCGGGTATGGCGGATGTACATCAAACCTACCCGCTGGATATCGTGGCTTATATTTTGGGACACGGACGCACGGCTCGTCTGTTCAAGGATTTGCGGGAACAGCGCGAACTCGTCACCCGCATCTCTGCTAGCAATGTCACCTATGCCCGTCAGGGATTGTTCTCCATCTCTGCTCAACTCCCGGCTGAGAATGTGGAAGTAGTAGAAGCGGCGATCGCCCAACACCTCACCGATCTCCAAACCACCCCGGTTCAGGAGTCAGAAATTAATCGGGTGCGAACCCTGGTCGCCAATCACTATGTTTTCGGCAACGAGACCCCTGGAAGTCGGGCAGGACTCTATGGTTACTATCGAGCCGTTGTGGGGGATATTGCGCCAGCCCTCAACTATCCGGCACGCATTCGCGCGTTAGACACCGTCGATGTGCAAACGGCAGCCCAGCGCTATCTTTCGCCCACGGCTTACGGTATTGTGGTTTCAAAACCTGCGTAGGATCTCTAAAATCTCACCGTTGACTCATGCGCGATCAAACTTGGGAAACCATTGCAGCGGCGATCGCCCAGGCAACCCACGCCCCCTTTGAAATCACGAATAGACGTCCGGTCGGAGGGGGCAGCATCAACCATGCCTATGCTGTATCGAGTGGCAACACCGCTTACTTTGTGAAGCTCAACGATGCGACTAGCCTTCCCATGTTTGAGGCGGAAGCCCTGGGATTGCGGCAAATTGAACAATCTAAAACCATTCGGGTTCCCCACGTTATCTGTTGGGGGCTAGCCGATCGCGCCTCCTACATTGTCTTGGAATGGCTGGATCTCGGTCATGGGTCTCGCCAATCTTGGGCAGCAATGGGTGAAAAGTTGGCAGCCATGCATCGAGTCACGAGCGATCGCGGCTTTGGCTGGGATCAGAACAATACCATTGGCTCTACCCCTCAGCCCAATCCCTGGACGGAAACCTGGCTGGATTTCTGGATCGACCATCGGCTGGGCTTTCAGTTTCAGTTAGCCAAACGGCGGGGCGGCCATTTCCCTCAGCAAGCGGCGCTCCTCGATGCCGTGCCCGAACTTTTAGTGGGTCACACCCCGGAGCCATCCTTGGTTCATGGCGATCTGTGGTCAGGCAATGCGGCGGTGACGACAGCGGATGAACCTGTGATTCTTGACCCGGCCACCTACTTTGGCGATCGCGAAGTGGATCTGGCGATGACCGAACTCTTTGGGCGATTCCCTCCCGAATTCTACGATGCCTACCAGCGTGCCTATCCCCTAGAACCAGGCTACGAACGCCGCAAAATTCTGTACAACCTCTACCACATCTTGAATCACTTCAACCTGTTCGGCAGCGGCTACGAATCCCAAGCCAACAGCATGATGGCCTCCCTCTTGCGGTAAGCGTTGCGGTTGAAACCAACGATTCACATCCACCAACGCGCCAATGTCATGCTATGCTGAAATTGACTCGGATTCATGCGATTACAACGCCCAAATCTTGTCAGGACCGGAAGGTAGCAGCAATACGGGATGCTTGTGGTAGGCGTGGACTCCGGGTCTTTTGGTTTTTGACCCAGACTTTTATCCCAGAGTGACGGTTTTTTCTACCTCGCCATCGCAGCATTCCGGCTAGGCAGTCCTTCAGATTTTCTCCTATTCTAGAAAGTGTTGTATGCCACCCCCATAAGGAGCGACGCAGATATGGCTGGTTTGGGAGATATAGTTCAGAAGGCGTTTTATTTGGGACTGGGAATCGCCTCCTATGCCGGGGAAAAAGCTGGAAGTACGCTCAGTGAACTGCGATCGCAGGCTCAAAAGCTAGCGGATGAAATGGTGTCGCGCGGCGAAATTACCGCTGAAGAAGCGAAGCGCATGGTGGATGATATGGTGACCCGTGCCCAGCAGTCTCCCTCGTCCCCAACCCCAGGGCCAGCCGAACCGATTCGCATCGAGATTTTAGACGATGAAGAACCGCCGACTTCTACCGATGCCGATAAACTCCGCGAACAGGTGGAAAAACTGCGGGAAGAACTGAATAACCTTCGCCAGTCGTCGTAACCCTGTTTACGCACCGTTACAACATTGAGATCTACGTTCACAAACCACGCTATTCTGAGGCAAAGACGCCTCTCTCTTCATACTTATCATGGACGACTGGCAAAAAGACTGGCAAAAAGCCTTTGACTTGTTTTCCGAGGGGATCGATCAACTCTGTCAGGATGTCGCTAAGGAAGTTGCCAATGCGGTTGATAGCGTTGCCGAACTTTCGAGCGAACTTTTTGAACAGATTGAAGAGGCGATCGCCCCAGGACTGGACGAGTGGGATCAGCAAATGACGGAATGGACCGATTCCGTGCTGCAACTCTTTTTTGATTTCGAAACAGATTTCAACCACACGGCTGAACCCTTTACCCAAATCTTAGAACCCATGATCAACGAGCATCCTGCCTGTGTGGGCTGCCGTAACTATCATGGCTATTCCTACAACGGCGTTCCGCTAGTGTGCGCGATGCATCCCTACGGCTGGGAAGCGGAGGAGTCTTGCCCCGATTGGGAATCCACCTGGCAACGTTAAGGTTAGGCTTGAGCGATCGCCTCGCTCTTGAACGATGAAGCGCGATTCTTTAAAAATCAAGGCGATCTATCAAACTTAGAATCTGTCTTTGCATTTATGCCCCTGATTCCAAACCTTCCTGTTAAGGCAGGCTATCGTCCTCAAGCAGAGGATACCAGCATCGAAGTCGATGTGTTCTACTTTACGGCTCTTCGCCAAAAGCTTCCTCATTGGCGAACTGAGCGGTTTATCTCGTTTAATCAATCTACCCGTCGGCTTTGTCTAGCAGCGATTCAGAATCAGAATCCGGGGGCTTCGATTCCCCTAGAGTATGTGCGACGACGGTTAGGCGAGAACTGGTGTAGATGCGTTTCATTGCCAGAACGAGACGTTATGGTTGCAGATCCGATCGCCCTTGCCCGCAAAGTCATCGATATTTTGGATGCGTTGGACATTGCCTATTACATTGGGGGATCGGTTGCGAGTTCACTGCTAGGCGAGAGTCGCTATACGGAAGATTTAGATCTCATCATTGGGCTAGATAGCGTCAAAGCCAAACCCCTGCTCGACGCATTTCTTGACGGCTCTTTCTACATCAGCGATCGTGCTGTGGAGGATGCAGTTCGGGGTCGATGTTTGTCGTTCAATGTTTTGGATTATGAGACTTTGGAGAAGGCAGATTTATTTGTATCACAAGATACTGCCTTTGCTAGACGTAAGATGGAACGGCGGATTCAGCATCCTTTACCGGATGGGAGTGTGCTTTGGATTTCCTCCCCCGAAGATATTGTGCTGCAAAAGCTAGTGTGGGGACGCGGTCGCCAGTCTGAAAAGCAATGGCGAGATGTCCTCGGAGTCCTCAAACTTCAGGGCGATCGCCTTGACTTTACGTACTTATGGCATTGGGGCATTGAATTAGGAATTCTAGACATACTAGACCAAGCTTTCCGTGAAGCAGGGTTGGGAGATCAGGGTTGAGATTTGGGTTGTCGATGCGTGGCTAAATCAACCCTCTCAGCACGAGAGCCGTAGCTGATATTGCGTCTAATGGCATTCTACGGGGAACGGTGAAATCGTTGGGTCAGAATGCCTTGGGAGGATAGTGTCGATCGCCCCTTTGGATGCCGCATAATCTACGTATTCATTGGGCGATCCCAGGCGAGAGGCCACCGACGATACATTGACGATCGCCCCTCCGGTTCCACCCTGACGAGTACTCATGCGTTAGAGCCACTTGGAGATGGGGTGCGATCGCCATCATCGGCTGAATGATTAATTGACCAAGCAAAAAAACAATCTTTACATATAAAAAGCTTATAGCTCCATCCCGATCCATTCGTTTGAGAATAGATGCCCTGGGTAGTAATCCATAGATTTGACAAATTTCTATTTTTGGATGTGTCAAAACCTGAAAAGTCCTTCTAAATAAAGAGTGTAGGGCGTTCCCTTTCTTGAAAGCTACACCGTTATCGCCAGGAAAAGAAAGCCAATTTCCGTATATCTACAAGCTTGTCCGCCCATACGATCAGTTAGAGAAATAGGATGTAACCTGCCTGACATCAGCCTTTCGTTAGTTTTGCGTCAACGTATAAGTAAAGTGAGGGTTAATCTCGAAATCTGATTACGAATCCCATTAGCCCAATTTATCGATTCGGGGTTACAAGCCTCAAGTTTTCTCGTAGTATCAAGATTGGAGATTGCCAGAACATTAATCTTGGCGTTTTATTCGTCAGGTTGTTCATACGGTAAACTCCAACTGCCGTTATAGATTTTGAGAGGAAACTTTCATGGCAACGTATAAGGTCACGCTGATCAATGAAGCTGAAGGCTTAAACACCACCATTGATGTCGATGACGATACGTATATTTTGGATGCTGCTGAAGAGCAAGGCATTGACCTGCCCTACTCTTGCCGTGCAGGTGCTTGCTCGACCTGTACTGGAAAAATTACCGCTGGTACCGTTGATCAGTCCGATCAGTCTTTCTTGGACGACGAGCAGATTGAAGCTGGATATGTGTTGACCTGCGTAGCTTATCCTACGTCTGACTGCACCATCTTGACCCACCAAGAAGAAGAATTGTACTAAGCTTGTCGTCGTTTGTTGCCTCACCATAGGACTCAGGGGAGCCATTTGCCCCTCTGAGTTTGTTCTTTTGGGGTATGACCGGGAATGGGTAGCAATCCTGCTTCGGCTATCGATCATTCGCCATCCTACGATTGGTCATGAATGATATTTTGCACTTCTGGTTTGGAGACCCTCCCTACACCCAGCAAACCTATGCGGAGCGGCGAAAGCTCTGGTTTGGTAAAAATCCAGAGGTCGATTGTCAAATTCGCGATCGCTTTCTAGAAACGTACCACCAGGCCAGTTCAGGGGTTTTAAAGGACTGGCGTGACTCGCCCCACGGCTGTCTGGCATTAATTTTGGTGCTGGATCAGTTTCCGCGCAATATGTTTCGGGATCAGCCCCAAGCCTTTGCAACCGACCATCAGGCGCGCACTATTGCTGAAACAGCGATCGCCCAAGGGTTTGATCAGGAACTTGCCCCGGTGGAACGGGTATTCCTATATTTACCCCTGGAACACAGCGAAAATCTGGCGCACCAAAACCAGTGTGTGGCCTTGATGCAAACCCTCAGTGAGGCGAACCCAGAGCTACAGGACGTATTCGACTATGCCCTCCGCCACCGAGCGGTGATTGAACGCTTTGGGCGCTTTCCCCATCGCAATCGCATCTTGGGACGGGAAAATACCATCGAAGAAACCGAGTTTCTTCAGCAACCCGGTTCCTCTTTCTAAGCCGATCTAGCTTTCTGGCTCTGTTGGGATAACCTCTTCAGGTTCCGATGGTTTAGGAGGCGTAGATTCATCCCCTGCAGCATCGGGATCAGTCGCATCGGGAACCTCGATCTCTGGATCGTTCCAGAAGGTAATGGAACTGTTCAGCAGTTGCAGTTTCGTCCCTGGATAGTAAAACTCCAGAATGCGATCGCTGCTCCAACCCAGATCGCCCAGGTGGTAGGCTCCGGTCTGACTCATACCCACCCCGTGACCATAGCCACCGCCGATAAACGCATAGCCCTTGAGGACGCGTGGGGGTGTAGTGCTGGGTGTAGGGGTTGGGGCTTGCTTATCCTCAGCGGCAGATTCGGATTCGGATTCCGCCTGTGCCTTTAGGTCAGAGGGCGACTTGCCAACCATGGCCGGAGCAGCACTGCTATCGGGCTTTTCCGCCACAGTTTCGTAAATGGGTTCGATGTAAAACAGCGTACTGTTTGGCCCCCAAAGCGCCCGCAGGATCTCATCTTTTTCGAGAGTGATCCGTCCTTTGTCGGTTAACACCGCCATCCGCTGTACCCGTCCAGCAGGCGATCGCTCCAGAATTTCTAGGCCTTCGATCCGGGTAAAGTTGGCGAGGGGATGCTGCTTTGTGTTCAGGTATTGGCGAACGTCGTCGCGAATTTCTGAAAGATTATTTTCCACACGCCAGCGGAACAGATCCCAGCCGACTTCGTTAAATCCGTCCTTACGACTGATAAAGCTGCGGAAATTGGCTTCATCGGACAGGGGCAGGCGCGACAGATCCCATACGTTTTCGACGGAATCCACCACCGCCTTGAGGTACGGGCGATCGGGGCCGTTCCAGACATTGCTAAATGGAGCCGTTATGCCCCCCGTGGTCGAGGAATACAGTGCATCCACCAGTTCATTATTGTAGGTCAGCACTTGGCCTCGCGTATTGGCGATCGCCGTATCGGCTGCCGGAACCGTATCGGACAAGCCCCAGTAAACCTGGCACTGAGTATCGGCACAAAGCTGGTAATTATCAATCGCAAAGCGGCGAACGTTCCGCAGGGCATAGGTTCGCGCCAGGATGGCCTGGGCTTCGATGGCAGTGCGGGGAGCGCTAGGCCCAATCTCATGGGGAACCACACCCCGGAGGTAGGTTTCCATCGGCACTTCGTTAACTAAGGTGTAAGTGCCATAAGCGTTGGGCTGAATCCGCATGTCGCCACCATACAGACGAGTCGGGGTATCTTCCCGGTTGGACTCCACCTGAATGCGGCTGTTTCCCGACGTAATTTCAAACTCATCCCGCACGTAGCGATAGCCATTGGCAGTAAAGGCCGCGAGGGGGACTTGGGTTTGAGTTTTGGTGTCAATGAAAGCGGTGCTTGATCCGTTTGCTTTCAAATTCTCTAACAACAATCGGCGGAGTAGGGGCGTTTTGTAGGTGTCTCGCTTTGCCCAAACCTGCCATTGCTGCGGCTGCGCCAACTCCACCTCAACCCCTTGAGCCCGCCATTGATTGGCGCTATCTTCCGCGCTTTCAAAACTGCGGTGGGTGCTGATTACGACCCGTTCGGTCACTTCCGGCTCCTCTAGAGGCAGCATCACCATGTTTAATGTGACTTTGTCAGTAGTGATGGACTGTTCCTGGTCACCCGATTGGAAGGTCACGGTCAGGCGATCGCCCGCTACCGGTTCCAACACCAATGTGTCGTTCGGTGTAGAACCAAACCGCTGCACAACCCCGATGTCTAAAACGGGATTCGTAGACGCGGTGGAATTGATTTGGGCATCGGCAGGCTGGGCAAAACTACCCAATGCTAAAAGCCCTACAGTGAACGAAACTGCCGACCAACCGAGGGGGGGAATAGTGCGCGGTGCAGCAACTGTTTCGGAAACTTGACGTGTGAGCATGGAGTGAACCGTTGACGATAACTCAACTGTATAAGCGGTCAGTCTACTGGAGGATAGCCGACTTAACTTCAGAACACATTAACAAATTCGAACCATTTTCGAACATTTGCTTTTTATCCTGACACAAGACTTTAGAAGTGGACTATTAAATCTTGGTCAATTTTGTTAAGTCTAGGGATCCAGTCTTTGGCGCAGGAGGTGACGAAATTTATCCTCAAAGGTTCCTTTAGTTATAGATACCTATGAAGTATCAGGGGAAGCGATCGCCCCATCTAATGCTGCCCAAAGCCGCTAGGATAGAAAAACGACCGATCGTTCTTAGGATGGAGTCATCTCCTATGCCGCTAACGTCCGATCCCCGTGCCGACCACCCTGATTCTGGCAACCTATCCCCAAGCCCAGAACGCCGCGTCTATCGTCTGTTGCCTAAACCCAACATCGTACGGACGAATGCAGCAGCGATGGAAGCCCTCTTACGGGACATTGTGCTGTGTGATGGGTCTACCGATCCCTTTGAAGTGGCATCGTCGCGGCCTGCCCTCAAATACATCAACACCTTCGGGACGCAAGTGGTGATGCGGATGCTGCGAAGTGCCCATCGCTTTCAGGGCTTCAAGATTGAATTTGATCACCACATGTTGAAACCCCACGTGCTGTTCCTGTTCGGTACGTTGGTGAATGAGTTTGATTTGGCGAATACCAGTCCCCTAACGGGTATCAAAGCCTTGGACGTTGGGTGTGGAGCCCTATCGGACTATGCATCGTCCTCGTTGGAGAAAACGACCGATTTACTGACTCAATTCTATTTAGATCATCCGCCTGTATTAGCAGAATTGCTGCAACTGCTGGGGGCACAAACCTTTGGCGTGGATTCCAGGAGTAACGACCCGGACACCTATGCCTATACCCCCATCTATCGTCACATTACGCTTCCGTTTAACGAAATCCAGGCATGGCTACAGAAACTCCATCAGCCGATGGATTTGATCACATGTTTCAATCTGTTCGATCGCCCGCATTTTTCCTACCATTACTCCTCGCCTATTGAACTGACCCGATTCTTCAAAGGGCTACGGGCAGGTTTGTCCGACCAAGGTTTGTTGTTTACCAGTGCGCCGCTGCTGCCATCGTCGCCCCAAAATCGCGCGATGAATCAGCGGATCTTTAAAAATGCAGGATTTAGGATGGTCTATGAAGGGTATTACATAATTCTCGAACCCCGACCCTCACAGACCGCATAAGAGATCCCAACCTCGATGTTTCAAACCACGCGTCGGCGTTTAGCCCTTTGGTACACGGCAGTTACGGCTGTTTTGCTCCTTCTCTTTGCCAGTGGGTTTTACTGGTATGTTCGCAGCACCTTGGTTGAACGCGTGGATGATACCCTCAATCACGTGGTAGAGGTGGTGCAGCGATCGCTCGTGATTGAAGCAAACGATACCGAAATCTTGGATGGGGTGCGATCGCTCTATGTAGACGTGGAAGCCAGCTTTCGCGGCAATCCTGATCCGGTTGAGGATGATCACATTGACCTAGAGTGGTTTGGCCCTACGGGAGACTTGCTATGGTCTACGTTTCCCATACCGCCGCAGGTGCCGATCCATTTGAATCCCAACGGCGAAACAGTACGACTATCGAACCAAGAGGTGCTGCGCCAAGTCACACAACGGGTACAAATTGGGCGGCAGGTGTTGGGATATTTGCGGGTGAGCCATCCGTGGTTTGAGGTTACAAAACCGACTCGGCAGTTGATTATCGATTTAGGACTGTGGACAGCGTTGATGATCGGTGCGGTGGCCGGAATCGGCTGGTTTTTATCAGGATTGGCGATCGCCCCTATTCGGGATTCCTACCAGCGGTTGAAACAGTTCACCGCCGATGCCTCCCACGAACTCCGCAACCCGATTGCTGTGATTCAAACCAACGTTCAAGTTGCCCTAGCCGATCCGGATCCGGAGTGGCAGCAGCAGCAGCTCCATGTGATTGAACGGTTGACGCGTCGCTTAGGTCGATTGGTGGATAATCTGCTCTTTTTGGCACGTCAGGATAGCAACATGGTGCAGCGTCAAGTGGCTCCCGTTGATGTTCGGGACTTGCTCCATGAAGTGTTGGAAGAACAACAGGCGATCGCCGATGAAAAAGAGATCCATCTCACCTTCGAGGAGAAAGAATCTACATCGGGGGAACATCTTGAGCGGGTGATGGGCGATCGCGACCAGTTGCTGCGACTCTTCACGAATTTAGTCAGTAACGCCGTACGCTATACCCCTGATCATGGGTTGGTGGACGTTAGTTTGCGTCAACGGCAAAAGACAACCGGATCGTGGATCGATATCTCCGTTCAAGATAATGGCATCGGCATTCCGGCAGAGTCGATTCCACGGGTCTTTGACCGCTTTTATCGAGTCGATCCAGCCCGTGCCCACATCGACAGTCCTACCGCTCAACAAACAGCGGGCAGTGGTGGATCGGGCTTAGGACTGGCGATCGCCAAGGTGATCGTCGATAATCATCACGGACAGATCCACATCGACAGTACGCTGAATGAGGGAACCACCGTCACGGTAAGTTTGCCCTGCAACGACAGCAGCGAGTAATCGTATATTTACTGCTTGGTGTTTGTAATCTGATTCACAACGTTCAAAAACTGTCTTACAGTAGGCGATGTATCCTGGTGTCGCCACACTACAGCGATCGCCGCTTCCGGTGTCGGTTCTCGCAGATGCCGATAGACAACGCCTGTGCGCTGTAGGTTTTGAATGGACACAGGCACAATCGCAATTCCCATTTCTGCGGCCACAAGGCTAATGATCGTTTGGATTTGGATCGCCTCCTGAACCACGCGAGGACTAAAGTTTGCTTGCTGACAGAGACTGATGATTTGGTCGTAGAGTCCGGTGGCGAGGCGTCGGGGAAAGAGAATAAAGGGTTCACTGGCGAGCAATCGCAATGGAACCGGATCGATCTGCGCTAGGGGATGCTGTTCGGGGAGCGCCACCACCAGCGGTTCCCGTAAGACGGTGATCATTTCAAAGTCTGGATCGTCTACGGGCGGACGCAGAAAGCCCACGTCGATCCGCTTATCCCGTAGCCATTGCACCTGCTGATCGGTCGTCAGTTCTCGCAGCGTCAATGCCACGCCCGGAACCTGGCGACGAAACTGATGCAGCATGGATGGAAGCACGCTGTAGGCCGTTGAGCTGACAAAACCGATTGCCAATTTGCCAATTTCGCCGCGACTGGCCTGTTGTCCGTCTTGAATGGCTTGATCGAATTGAAGTAAAAGCTGCTGACATCGATCGAGAAAAACAGTTCCCGCTTCGGTCAATTGCACGGTGCGCTTCGTGCGGTGAAAAAGCTGAAAGCCCAACTGTTCCTCCAATTGTCGAATTTGCTGGCTGAGGGGAGGTTGCGCCATGTGGAGGCGTTCTGCCGCTCGTCCAAAGTGGAGTTCTTCAGCAACGGCAATGAAGTAGCGCAGATGACGAAGTTCGATGGTCACGCTGAAACCAGAAACAGGGTAAGCCCCTTCATGGTAGCGATAGGATAGGAATGTGAGTTTTTCTGAGGCTCACCATTCAACCCAGGTGTTAGGACGAGCAACAGCGCATGAGTGAGCCAATTCGAGTCGGGTTAGTGGGAACAGGATATGCGGCTCGCCTAAGGGCAGAAGCATTGATTGGTGATGAGCGATCGCGCCTCGTTGCGGTTTCTGGAAACACCCCCGAACGCACCAGTGATTTCTGTCAAATCTATGGCGTAGAGATGGCCGACTCGTGGCAAAGCCTGGTGCAACGACCCGATCTAGATCTGATCGTAATTGCCAATGTGAATCGGGATCATGGGGCGATCGCCCGTGCTGCGTTGTATGCCCACAAGCACGTTGTCGTGGAGTATCCCCTCTCTCTTGACCTCGCAGAAGCCGAAGAAATTATTCAGCTTGCCGAGACTCAAGGCTGTTTCTTGCACGTCGAGCATGTGGATCAGTTGAGCGGGATTCATCAGGCCGTGGTTGATGCCTTGCCGGAGGTAGGGACTCCCTTCTACGTCCGGTATGCCAGTTTGAATGGTCAGCATCCCGCTCCGACCAAGTGGACGTACTGCCATGATCTGTTTGGGTTCCCCTTGGTGGGAGCCGTATCCAGAATTCATCGGCTCACCAGTCTCTTTGGGACGGTGGAAGCGGTTAACGGACAGGCACGCTTTTGGTATCGCACACCCGACCATCCCAAGCAGGAGTACGCCTTTGATGCAACCGAGGTCGCCGGAATGCCCTACCATACGGGAATTTGCACCGCCCAGCTTCGATTTACGAGCGGCCTGATTGCCGATGTTAGCTATGGCAAGGGTGAAGCGATTTGGCAGTCGGAGCGATCGCTCGATATTCATGGCGATCGCGCCCTACTGCAAGTGGGTACCACGGAAGGACGGATCGTGACCGTAGATGCAGAAACACCGCTGACCGTCGGCGGTCGCCGGGGACTGTTTGCCAAAGATACAGCGATGGTGCTGGATCATCTGACCGAGAAACGGCTGATGTACGTCACTGTGGAAAGTACAACCTATGCGCTTCGGGTGGCGGATGCCATTCGGCGGGCGTGCGTGACCGGAAAAACAGTGAACATTTAGGCTAAGTCACGACTTCAGGGTTATAACTGCGGCACAAACACCCCGTCCGTATACACCCAGGTAATGCCATCCGGATCCAGCGTCTGACTCCACACGCAAAAATCCTCTCGATTTTTGCGGCGACTAATCGTGCTATAACTGACCGACAACCGCCGCGCCAGTTCTCGACCATTCAGCGATCCCTCTGGAGCCGCCGATTCAATGATGGCTTGGTAGGTCTGCCACAGAATCAATACCAACACAAAGAGGATCAAAACCACAGCTTCTGGACGCCGCAGAATCGGAGACTCGGACAAATCCTGCCAGGTTTGGTTGGCTGCCGTTACCCCTGCTGTTGCTAGTGAGTGTTCTGAGGCAGGGGCTTGTCCGTTGTGGTGAACGTCGCCCTGCTCCTGGATCAACTCCGATGTATGAGGCTCGGGATGAACATCTGTCGTGGGAGAGGGAGCGATCGCCCCTTCTGTCTGATCCCCATCCCTATCGTCAACCTCCTCTTCACCCGCAAACCTGCCTAAATAATCATGCGGCTCCTCAAACGAAATTTCTTCAACCCATGCGGCAGGAGTATCCCCCGTCCGTTGCCCAATCACCTGTACCGCTTGCACGACATCAATATCCAACTGCTCAATACTGCGCCGCACAAAGCTAGTCATGACTGATTTGTTGGGCAGTCGATCCGCAGAAAACACAATGCGGAGGATGGCCCCATGCACCGATACGTCTGTCGTGATTTCCTTAGGACGGGTGAAATGATTCAGAATGACCGCGATCGCCTGAGGATTGCCTTGCCTTGCCTGAGTCAGCGTATCTCGTGCGGTCATGTCTGCATCTCCAGCCTTGAACTCAATTTTGGGAAAAACTGGGAAAATTTTGGATAAGCATATGCAGCGATAGGCGGCTACCTTATCCTAATCAATACGATACTAAACTTCGAGAGGCTTGGCTCACCCGATTGCCGCCGAGGGATGGAGTAGCTTAAGTCATACCAGTTTCCGCAATAACAATTACAGATCTAAAGCTAGAATTGCGGATGCTGCAACGCATCGCCAACTCAAAACTCAAAACTGGTATAACGCTGGGCGATCGTCCAGCCTCCGAAGATGATTTTGTTACACTAGGATGAATTAGATCTCGGACATGCCGACGATCCCTGATAGTTTCCAATTTCATCCTTGATTTCCCATTCGCGTTACAGAGAGTGTCCGTATGCCACCCACGCTGTTAATCTCTAAGGAACTTCCGACGTTGACCTATACCTCCACAGGCGATCGCTTTGATGAAACCTGGCGATCGCCCCTGTCCACGCTGTTAGGGCTAGGTCGTGCAGCAGGGGCAGATTTTGTTGAGTTCTTCCTGGAACGCAATAACTACATCAGTTGCATGGCCGAAGACGATGCGATTACGAGCATTTCCCCCACCCTCTCGATTGGAGCCGGAGTGCGCGTTTTCCGAGGCAAAGCGGATTGCTACGTCAGCACCAACAACCTGACCTTTTCAGGGTTAAAAGCGGCGTTGGAAAAAGCCTTGTCGATTCTGGGGCTACATCTCCCTGGCCCGAACGCCTTTGTGCCCGAAATTAATCTAGAGCTATTACGCGACTACGGCACCGCACGGGATAAGGAAATGTGGCTGACAAACTGTAGCTCGATGCAGGAAATGAGCGACGTGCTCCTCTCGGCCAACGATCGCCTTCTTGCGAAAGCCAACCATGTCCAGTCCCGCCGCGCCTCCTATTTCCGCGATTGGCAAGAAGTCTTGGTCGCCGCCAGTGATGGCACCTTTGCTCGCGATATTCGCCTCAATCAGTCGGTGGGGTACAGCCTCCTCTGTGCCGATGGCGCAAACCGTTCCTCGATCAGCAAACGGGCAGGCAGTGCCAGCGATCCAGCTTTCTTGCGGGTGTGGGATTACCAAACTGACGCTGAAGAGGTGGCAGAATCCTCCGGTCGGATGCTCTACGCCGATTATGTCGAGTCGGGCGAATATCCGATCATCATGGCAAACGAGTTTGGTGGGGTAATTTTCCACGAAGCCTGTGGTCATTTGCTCGAAACCACGCAGATTGAGCGAAAGACAACGCCATTTATGGACAAGAAAGGCGAAAAGATTGCCCACGAAAGTCTAACGGCCTGGGATGAAGGCTTAACGCCCAATGCCTTTGGCACGATTGACATGGACGACGAAGGAATGCCTGCTCAGCGCACCTTGCTGATTGAAAACGGCATTCTGAAAAACTTCCTCTCCGATCGCGCCGGGTCAGTCCGTACCGGACATCCGCGCACCGGGAGCGGTCGTCGTCAGAGCTATGCCTTTGCCGCTGCCAGCCGAATGCGAAACACCTACATTGCCCCTGGCGACCACGCGATTGACGATCTCTTTGCATCGGTTGATAAAGGGATCTATTGCAAGAAGATGGGTGGCGGCAGCGTGGGTCCAACCGGAGAGTTTAACTTCGGCGTTTCGGAAGCGTACCTGATTGAAAACGGCAACATTACCAAGCCGCTGAAGGGCGCAACCCTGATTGGGGAAGCCAAAGAGATTATGAATCGGATCTCGATGTGCTCTCAAGACTTGGGATTGGCGGCGGGATTCTGTGGATCGGTAAGCGGCAGCATCTACGTTACCGTCGGTCAGCCCCACATTAAGGTGGACTCGATCACCGTTGGCGGTCGCTAGGTTCTGGATTGGTTCTAACCTCCAGGCCAAGAGTCATCATTATTGCCGTTTCACTCTTCAGTAAGGAACTATGTCAAACGTTAAGGAAATCGCGTCCCCCGCAGAGGCGATCGCCCGTCAACTGGGCATTCAAAAATTTGATATCTCTGGCTCTGCGGTCGATGAAAGCAGCGTCCAGGTGGATCATGGCGAACCCAAGCAGGTCAAAGCCTCCCAGCGTTCGAGCGTCTTTGTGCGGGTATGGAACGAAAAGGGTCTCATTGGGGTCACGTCTACCTCAGATGTCAGTCCCGAAGGCATTGAAGCCGCGCTCAAGATGGCAAAGGAAGCGAGTCAGTTTGGCTCATCGGAACACGTGCCCGATTTTAGCCCCGAAGCGACGGCTCCCATTGCCGACATTCCCACGGGGAAAGCCCCTCAAGCTGAAATTTCTACCCTGCTCTCGACGTTGGTGGATGCCGAAAAACGTCTCCTCGATGCCCATGAGGCGATCGCTGGAGTCCCCTACAACGGTCTTTCTCAGCGGGAAGTAGACAGATTCTATCTCAACAGCGACGGCGCACTCCGCGAGGATTCCCGATCCTATGCATCGGTCTATCTGTACAGCAAAACAGAGCAAGAGGGAAAGAAACCCCGCAGCGCTGGAGCGTACCGCGTCAGTCGCAGCCTAGACACCCTGGACGTAGAAGCGTGTTTGGATGAAGCCGTGGAGAAAACCATTAGTCACCTTAACTACGCCAAGGTGAAAACGGGCAAGTATCGCGTGGTGTTTTCCGGTGAAGCGTTCCTGAGTTTGTTTAATGCGTTTTCGAATCTCTTTAACGCCCAGAACGTTCTCGATAAGCAGAGCTTGTCTACCCCAGACACCTTGGGAACACTGGTGGCCTCTCCCTTGATTTCCATCTATGACGACGCGCTCCACCCAGATAACGTAGCTGCCGATCTCTTTGACGGGGAAGGAACGCCCACCCGTCGCACCGCAATTATTGACAAGGGCGTGCTAACAAACTTCATCCATAGTGCCGGAACGGCAAAGCGCATGAATACCAGTCCGACCGGACACGCCAATATTGGCGCAAAAGTGACGGTTAGCCCCCATTTCTATCACGTTTTTGCGGGGGAACCTGCCCCCGAAGCGCTGAGCTTGGACACCGCGGAAAATGTGATCTGGGTGGATGATGTCAGCGCTCTCCATGCGGGGGTCAACTCGTTGCAGGGGTCTTTCTCGCTGCCCTTTGATGGTTGGTTGGTGAACAAGGGCGAACGGATCAGCGTGGATTCAGCAACGATCGCAGGGGATATCTTGGAGGTTCTTAAATCCATCGTTTTTGTAGAGGATAAGCCCGAACTGACTCCCAGCGGTGTCTGCCCTCGCATTTGGGTCGATGGAATGTCCATCACTGGTGAATCGGAATCGTAAGGCGATCGCCCCTCGGTGGGACGCGCCATTCACCGTCATAAATCGCCAACTGCAATTAATCGTTACAAAGGAGGTATCCCACCCTGGGACGCCTCCTTTTGCCATGGCTGGTCGCCACTCTAGCGTAACGGTGTCTGGTTTGACTGCGCGATCGCCCTTTGGATCACGATGGTCAGGACAGCTACCCTCGATGCAGAACCTACACATATTTTCGTTAATTAAATCTCAACTCAAGATAGATTTGCTCCTATCCTGTTGAAAACACGTAAATGCTCTGCCTTAGCACTCCGATCCCCTGAGCCATAGTCGGGGAAGCGAGTCGGCAGAACTGATGGGTTGGACGTTGGATAGCATTGGTGGGCTGACATGCAAATTACGAATCACATTAATTTTTAAAATCTTCGGGGCGATGTCCTCGGCGGGGTTACTGCCGCGATTGTCTCTCTGCCGCTGGCCTTAGCCTTCGGGGTGGCGTCCGGGGCAGGGGCGATCGCGGGTCTGTACGGAGCGGTTTGCGTCGGCTTTTTTGCGGCGCTATTTGGGGGAACGCCCACCCTGATTTCAGAACCCACTGGCCCGATGACGGTCGTGATGACCGCGATTGTCGCGAGCCTTACCGCCGCCAATCCGGATCAGGGTTTGACGATGGCGTTCACCGTTGTCATGATGGCGGGCGCATTCCAGATTTTGTTCGGGGTGTTTCGCCTTGGAAAGTACATTACGCTCATGCCCTATAGCGTCATTTCCGGCTTCATGTCCGGGATTGGGATCATTTTGATTATTTTGCAGATTGCGCCATTTTTAGGGCAGCCTGCTCCTAAGGGTGGCGTCCTGGGAACGTTGCAGAATTTGCCCCAGTTGATCGCGAACGCCAATCCTGTCGAGGCGCTGTTAGGAGGACTCACACTCGCCATTATTTTCCTAACCCCTAAGCGGATGAAGCGGTTTGTGCCGCCGCAACTCTTGGCGCTCATCGTAGGTACCGTTGTTTCCCTCGTTCTGTTTCCCAATGTCGATATCCGTCGGATCGGTGAGATCCCGATGGGATTACCCGAACTGCACTTCCCAACCTTTACGCCCGGTCAAATGACGACGATGCTAGTCAATGTTAGTTAATGGCGTCATGCTGGGTATGTTGGGATGTATTGATACGCTGTTGACGGCGGTGATTGCCGACAGTTTAACCCGGACGGAGCATCAATCGAATAAAGAGCTAGTTGGTCAGGGTATCGGCAATATCATGTCGGGTCTTTGCGGGGGGCTGCCGGGGGCAGGAGCCACAATGGGCACAGTGGTGAATATCCAAACCGGGGCGCAAACGGCTTTGTCTGGGTTGACCCGTGCATTGATTCTCTTGGTGGTCGTGTTGTGGGCGGCACCTCTGACCCAGAGTATTCCCATGGCGGTGCTGGCCGGAATTGCCCTCAAAGTGGGTCTTGATATTCTGGACTGGAGCTTCCTGAAGCGGGCGCACAGAGTGTCTTGGAAAGGCACCGCGATCATGTATGGCGTGATGTTCCTTACCGTTTTTGTGGACTTGATCGTAGCGGTTGGCGTGGGTGTCTTTATTGCGAATATTCTGACGATTGAGCGTCTCTCTGCGTTGCAATCCCAAGATGTGAAAACGGTTACGGACGCGGATGATGATCTCGATCTGGCCGACGATGAGAAAGCCTTGCTCAGCCAAGCCCATGGTCGGGTGCTGCTGTTCTACCTCAGTGGGCCGATGATCTTTGGTCTAGCCAAGGCGATCGCCCGTGAGCATACGGCCATGCGCCATGCCGATGTGCTGATTCTAGATTTGAGCGATGTGCCCATGGTGGGCGTGACGGCATCCCTAGCCATTGAGAACGTGATTTGCGATGCCATTGACCAACAGCGTCAGGTGTTTATCGTAGGTGCGAACGGTCAGATCAGTCAGCGCTTGCAACGTCTAAATTTGTGGAGTTTGATTCCACCAGAGCGACGTAATCTCACCCGTCTAGAGGCACTGCAACAGGCGATCGCCTGGATTCGTCAGGATGAAGCGTTGCCTATAATGGCAGAGTCATCGTCTCTCTCTGCGCCTTCTGATTCATCATTGAGCAGCAATGACTAACGCAAAATCTTGGTTTGAAGGGCGATCGCTGGTGATTGCCACCATGCACCAAAAGGAGCAGGCGATCGCCCCTTTAGTTGAAACAACCTTGGGGGTGCGAGTGGTAGTACCCACCGCATTTAACACCGATGCCTTCGGAACCTTTACGCGGGATGTGCCCCGTGCAGGCACCCAGCTTGAGGCGGCGCGGCGGAAGGCTGAGGCCGCCCTTGACCATACAGGCGAAACCTTGGCGATCGCCAGCGAAGGAGCCTTCGTGCCCCATCCCGCAATTCCATGGATCTCCTGCAATCGGGAGGTGCTGCTCCTGATTGATCGGCAGCACAACCTGGAGATTGTTGCAGAACAGATTGCAACTCAGACGAATCATGATCATCGGTTGGTGTCGAGTGTGGAGGAAGCCCTCGATTTCGCTGAGAAAGTGGGATTCCCCAGTCACGGGCTGGTGGTCATGCCCCAGGCGGAAACGTTCGATCCAGAAGCGATCGTAAAAGGAATTCGCACCCATCAGGATTTGGTGACCCACGTTCAGGCGGCACTGCAAGCCTCTCCCAAGGGTACAGTCCATCTCGAAACAGACATGCGGGCTATGCATAACCCAACGCGGATGCAGGTAATCGCCCAAACGACCCAGGCATTGTTAGAGGCGATCGCGTCTACCTGTCCGGACTGTGGCTGTCCAGGGTTTAGTGTGGTTGAAAAAACACCGGGGCTGCCCTGCGGTCTTTGTGGCGCACCCACCCCTTACATTTACCGCACCCGCTCGGAATGTCAGCGCTGTGGCAGTAGCCGAGAGACGCTATTTCCCGATCAAATTCAAACGGCTGATCCGGCGCACTGTTCCTACTGTAATCCTTGATAACAAACCGTTTTTAGGATTCCTGACGCATGCGATCGGGAACACCCACAACCGACTGTCCGGCGATCGCCTTTAGGTTCTGACAGCGGAGAAGTTCCGT
>JACYMB010000011.1 GCA_015272205.1 Synechococcales cyanobacterium T60_A2020_003
CATCCTGGCATTTTACGCCGCAGAGCGGCGGGGAATCGACCCGCAGGGATTGAACTTCGATTTTCTCTTGAAGAATCTTACAAATTTCTTCTTGAGATTTTCTTAACTTCAATGGCATTGTGGTTTGAATTTGAATCCTCTGCCCAAAAACACGATTAACCTTCCGAATTTTCCTGCCAATGGAAACATCTGTTAAAGGCTCATATTCATCACTTGCCCAGTCAATGATCCGCTTAGCATAAGCTCTATTTAGATAATTTGCTGCAGTGGATAGCTTCCCTTCTGCTGCTTTGAGTTGTACAGCAATTTCCTCAATTCTCCGAATTAATTCTAGGAAGTAAGTTTCCACTCCGTTAGCTACAGATTGACAATACTCATCAAAATTTTGCTCTACCTGTTGAAGCACTTTCTCTTGGTGTTGCTCTAATTGTTGGCGAAGCGCTTCGGAAATTCTCTCAACCGCTTCATGGCGTTTTTGTGCTTTTGACTTAAACAGATTCGCTAGCAAACTCACAGCACCACCCGCAAGACCTAGGAAACCTAGGGGAGGAAAGATAAAAGCAAGTACTGCTCCCGCTGCAACTAATATCATGCCGCTGATCCGAACAAAATCTTTATCAAAGAAACTAGAATCTTGTTCAGTAAATGTGAAACTTCTGCCTTGGAGTTGACTAATGAGCTTAAGTTCATTGCCAATTTCTTCAAGCATCTCCTTTACATCTCTTTGGAAGCTTTGACTACCGTTTTCAGAGGCTGTCTTGAGTCGCTCTTCAAAATACATCGAATTAAGCTTAGTAGACCAGCCAGACTGCATAGCGCTTTCTTTTGCATCCCAATGTTCTTCTGCGAAAGGTGTAATTTGATCAAAAGCAGTTCTGAAGATCTCCTTGATATCCTGCTGTAGCTTCTCCCAGTTATCGTGCTGAGCTTTTTGAAGTTGCTGTTTAAGACTTTGCCTTTTTTCCTCAAGTTGGTTTTTCAGATTTTTGTAAGCCGTGGCCTGTTGAGAAATCCAACGCTGAGGAGTATCGATTGATCCAACTGTTGAACCGAGGAGGGTTTGCGATCGCCGAATTGCACCATGATCTATTAACGACTTGCGAATAGAGTCAAGAAAATCTTGGATATGACTTGCCTGGAAAAGGTGTTTAGAATGTGCCTCATGAGCTGGTTCCTGAGCCATTTGTGCTGCTAGAAGCATTGCTGGAACTAAATCTAGATAGTCGTTAGAATAGTGCTGTTGGGCATATCGCTGAATCCTGTTGAGATGTCCACCAATACCGCTTTTACCTTCCAACGCAAAGTATCGATCTGGATTCTTTAGGAAATGCTCCAGTCGTCGAGAGTCGCGCAAGTTTTGATGGATGTTCAGCAGAACGATTAACGGTTTAGTTTTCTCCTTGAGAACTTTCAGAAAGGCAAACTCAGATTCTTGGATGCTGTCGTCTGTCACGACGTAACAAATGACATCTGCTTCTTCAATGACACTGCGAGCTACCTCCTCATCAGTTTCACCTCCAGGTGCGCCAATACCTGGAGTGTCAATGATACGAATATTCTTCCATTCATATACTCGGTTATATCGAGTCGTGCGCTGTTTACCAACACCGATTGCCTCCCAACCCTCTTTAGTAATAATTGCGTGGAGGGTGCTTTTCCCAGCTTTTGTTTTCCCCATGAAAGCGATACTGAAATGATTAAGCGCACGCTCCTTTGCTTTAAGTGCTTCGCGTACAGATTCTAAATTGCGCAAAATTTCAGCAGAAAGGCTTTGCCGAGTCTTTTCAAGCTGTTCAGCAACGTCTTTGGCTGTTTGATATTGCCCCTGCCCAGTCGTTGTCTGCTTAATTTTTTGAATATCCTGCTGAAGCTCATTTCCTAAATTTCTCAGGATTTCGTAAGTCATTCTCAATGCTTGATTGGAATACTTGAAATCTTCCTTGGCAATTTTGGCACATTGCTGAATCGCCTCGTCATATTCTGGCCCAGCTAGTAAAATTTCACGCTGAAGCTGCTCAATTCGCTGCCCAACGCCTTCAGGAGCGATATCCGCTAGCTTCGTAATCAGCGTGCGCGATAAGAGTGATTCTGCTCTTTTTAGAATTTTCGCCCCTACAGATAGAGCGGCCTTGTCTTCATCACCACTGTTGTTGATTTGTTCCTCGTATAGTCCTTGTGCGTGTTCAAGGATCTGCTCAATCGCATTGGGACTAATATTCCAAAACTGAGCAATTCGGGTGATCAGTTCCCGCTCCAGTGGGGAAAAATAACCATCCACATAGGCGATCGCCATCACTTGCCGCAGAACTTCCATTCTCTGTTCTCTAGGAACGTTCTGAACAGCTTTTTCTATAGAAATCTGGTTATCGTCCTGCCCCAGGATTTTGTCCATTTCCTGGATCGTGGCTTCATTAATCTGAACTTGGTGAGCTAGTTCGCGTAGTGCTTTCGCTTCACGGTTGTGGATTTGCTGATCTGCACAAACCGCATGAGTAAGAAGAAGGAAGCCATAATCTATCGCTAGAGATTGATGAGGGGATGCTGAAGCTACCATTGGAGAGTTCTCCCTGAAGTTTTCATATATATTACTGAACTTCTCTAAGAGTTCCCGGACAGATAAGTTTTGAACCACAAAATCTTTAAATTTTGCATTCAGGCAAGCGATCGCCCCTTTAGGATATCCAGATCTGCGACTAGCAACCGCTTAAACACGCTGAGGCAAGGGGCGATCGCCCACCATCCTCACATCCTGAATCACCGTCAATCCATCCAACCAGTGCCGATCTTCGCTCACATGGGGAAACTTGAGCTGTGCTTCAGCCACCCCGCGACTAATCATCCGCTGCCGCACCGTTTCAAAACTGCCCGGAGCTAAAATCCGCAAGCGGGGAACGGGAATCTGGTCGCGGCGTTTAATCGCGTAGAACTTTTGCACCTCTTTCATCGTGTCGTCAAACGCCTGCAAAAACTGATCTGGTTCTGTCAGCAATGCTCCCGGTGCCAACTCGATATTCACCACATAGTGGGCGGGAATCGCGTCGTCCGAAAGCGTCACACAGAAATTTTCGAGCGCGACATCAAACCGCTGCTGCAACTGCCGCATGACTTCAATCACATGGGCTTCCGAGGTTTTCTCGGTAGAGGAGGAAATAATGCCGCCGCGCCGATGCCGGAAGATCATCAGCGGTGCGTCGTTGATAAATTCTTCAATTTCCACCACATCCCCCAGATCATACCGATAGAACCCGGCATAGTTGGTAAAGACTACTCGGTAACGTTCGCCCGGTTTAACCTCCTGGGGCAATAGAGTGTTCGGGTATTCCCGATCCCACTGGTCTTGGGGAATGAATTCCAAAAAGGTGCTATTCAGGGCAGGGATCACGCTATCGGTATTGAGATCCCGATGCACCCCCAGCACACTCTCTGCACAGGCATAGGTTCCCCCAAAGATGGGCAAATCACCGAAGTATTCTGGGAATCGTTCAAAGTAGAAATTCGATGTGCCCCCCCGTGCCGTCACCATATAGGACAGGTTCGGCCAAGCCGTCTGGGGTGTCAGTCGTCCGTTTTGATTGAGCAGCATCTGAAGTTGCTGTGCCCGTTGGGGATGGGCAGACCACTGCCGTTCTAGCTTTACTCGTAGTTCGGGGGTGAGCTTCAGCCAACTGGGCAGCGTTCCAGTTTTAATATCATGGACTAAGGACTCGGCGTGTTCGTCTAGGAAATGACACAACTGCAACGCCAATACTGGAAAGGTTGCGCCGATGATTCGCAGATCTGCTGTCCGTAGCGCAAACAGTAGGCAAGTGTAGTAGCGGGTGGCGGTGTCACCAATCTGAAAGACCTCGAATGGACAGGAAAAAACCTGCCGCGATATGAAGTCCGTGAGTCGCAGGTCACTGGTACTCACGGGAGCATAGGCAATCCCATTGGGAGTGTGGCCGTGAGCGTTGACAGATAGCGTCAGCAGCATT
>JACYMB010000012.1 GCA_015272205.1 Synechococcales cyanobacterium T60_A2020_003
ATAGTGTTGACGCGCAGAATATCGAGTCCTGATGCAATAATCGTGGTGCAGACCAGGATATCCGCTTCGGCATTACTAAAGGCCAACATGGTGGCTTCGAGTTCGCTTTCGGCCATCTGACCGTGGGCGATCGCCACTCTCGCAGAAGGAACCATTTCACGCAGTCGCCCCCCAATCTCTTCAATTCCTTCCACACGAGGAACAACGTAGAAAATTTGGCCGCCTCGATCGAGTTCCTGACAGATGGCCGTGCGAATCACCTCCGGATCGTAGGGAGAGAGATGGGTTTTGATGGGTCTACGCGAGGGTGGCGGCGTGGTGATCAGGCTCATTTCCCGCACGCCAGAAAGGGACATATAGAGGGTGCGGGGAATGGGTGTGGCGGAGAGGGTGAGTACGTCTACCTGAGTTTTGAGGGTCTTGATTTTCTCCTTTTGGTTCACGCCGAAGCGCTGTTCCTCATCGATAACCAATAACCCTAGATCTCTGAACTGCACCCCTTTGCCTAAAAGCTGATGGGTTCCCACGACGACATCTAACTCGCCTGTGCGGAGTCGCTGAGTGATGCCTTTGCGTTCATCTGCGGTGCGGAAACGGTTGAGAAGACCAACCTGAATCGGATAGGGCGCAAAGCGTTCTTTGAGGGTGTGATAGTGCTGTTGGGTCAAGATCGTCGTAGGTGCGAGGAGGGCAACCTGTTTTCCGGCAGTCACCGCTTTAAAAATGGCGCGGATTGCAACCTCGGTTTTGCCAAAGCCCACGTCACCGCAGACCAACCGATCCATCGGACGAGGATTTTCCATGTCTCGTTTCACGTCCTGCACCGCTTTGAGCTGATCGGGCGTGGGCTGATAGGGGAATGAATCCTCCATTTCCTGCTGCCAGGGGGTATCCAGTGGATAGGTAAAACCCTGCATTTCCGCCCGTTGGGCATAGAGCTTTAACAAATCCACTGCGACTTTTTTGATCGCCTTCCGAGCCTTGGCTTTCGTGCGTTCCCACGCCTTACCCGACATTTTGTTCAGTTCGGGTTGGCCTTCTCCTGCCTTTCGGTAGCGAGAAAGGGCACCTAACTGATCGGCAGCCACGCGCAGCAACCCGTCGGCGTACTGCAACACCAGATATTCACGGGTTTCATTGTTAACGGTCAGACTTTCCAACTTCAGGAACTTGCCTACCCCGTGGTTGCGATGCACAACGTAGTCGCCCGGTTGCAATTTGTTGGGATCGACCTGTTTAGATGCGGCGCGGCGACGCTTGCGGATGTAGCTGGGGGTGGCGAGGGAGTGTTGCCCAAAGAATTCGCGATCGGTCACGACGACCAATCGAAACGTGGGCAAAATGAATCCTTCGAGTTCCGCTAGACCCGAATACTTGACAGCAACGGGCGTGTGCTGAATTTGGAGCTTATCAATGGCAGGATAGTCTTTGGGGTTGGGAATAAACTGGGCGGGGCAATCGTGTTCTTGCAGGAGCGCCACCGATCGCGACGGCTGTGCCGACACCAGCCAAATCCCAAAACGGCGATCGCGCTCTTCTCGCAGGAGCTCAGCCAGTTTGCCAAACTGATGAGGCACCGCAGGAACCGGACGACTCGCCAGATTGATGGGAGCCGGAGTCGCGTTTCCGTTAGTAACTTCCGCTATCTCAGCTAAGGCTAACCAATCGAACTTTGCGACGGCAGCTACGTTATCGTCGAAGGCGCGATGGCTGGGAGGAACCATGGAACGCTGCTGACTGGAGGCGATCGCCCCCAACTCCTGCCAATGTTCCTCCGCATGTTCAACCCAGCGATCGCTGTGGGCCCGACACTGCTCCACCTCGTCTACTGCGATCAACGTATTCTTCGGTAGATAATCCAGTAATGAGGCCGGACGATCGAAGGCTAACTTCAAAAAGCGACGCGACCCTTCCAAGATTTGGGTGGTTTCAATCTGTTCCCGTTCTTCGGGGGAGAGATAGTCCTCAATCGCAGAGCAATCAAGGGTTTCGGAGTCTGCCGATCGACAGCCCAAATGTTCCAACACAACGGGCGAAAAGTTGGTAACGGTCAGAATCAGGTGCGGGATACTATCGAGCGATCGCTGAGTGGCTGGATCAAACTCCCGAATTTTGTCCAACTCATCCCCAAATAAATCCAGGCGAACGGGCAATTCCGATGCCACCGGAAACACGTCGATAATGTCCCCCCGACGGCTCCACTGCCCCTCCATCTCCACCAGGGGAACTCGCTCATACCCCAGGCGCGTGAGTCGATCGGATAACTGCTTGAGGTTGATCTCCATCCCTTGCTTGAGGGTGATGCAAAAGGGTGAAAATGCCTCTACAGGCGGTAAATGGGGCTGTAATGCGCGTTCCGTCGTGACGATCGCCATCGAGGGGGATTTTGTCCCTGCGGCTTGGATTTGCAGTTCCGCGAGAACTTGTAACTGCCCCCACGTCATTTCTGATTCGGTATCGAAGGGTTCGTAGGGGGAGGCCTCCGATGTGGGGTAGAACTGTACCGTCTGCCAACCCATCGCCTCTAACTGCGCTGCCCACCGTCCGGCATCTTCTAAGGTTGCTGCAACCACAAGCAAGGGTCGCTGCTGGGTTTGAGCAAAGGCAGAACTGACTAATCCTTTGGGCAACCGCGCCAGTCCGGTTAACATCAGGTGGTGATACTGCTGCAGCTTAGCGAGCAGTTCTGCAGTGAGGGGCGATCGCCCCAAGGCGCGGGTAATCGAGGAAAGGGCCATACGTCAGAGTCGGTCAAGCTTAGGTAAGCGCATCGGAAAACATTAAACTTCTAACTATTTTAGAGGGCATCGCCCGATGAGGTGATTTCAAAACTCTCTAAGGCGATCCGATAAAACGCAAATGTGCCAGCAGTCCGATGAGTAACACCTTGCTACTGGCACATAGAGGTTAACTAAGTAATATCAACCACCGCTTAGGCCAAATGCGAATAGCGGAGAGAGTAGGGGATCCTGATCCTACTGGACGGTGATCTTACCCGTCATACCTGCACCACGGTGGGGTGCGCAGTAGTAGGAGTAGGTACCCGCTTCATCAAAGGTGACGCTGTACTCTTCGCCCGGAGAAAACATCAGTTGGTCGTGGGAGTACTTTTCGCCAGAACCTTCAAACATGATGTTGTGGGGAGGAAGTTTGTTGTTCACCCAGGTTACGGTGTCGCCTGCTTTGATGGTCAGGTTCGCAGGTTCAAAGGCTAGCATGCCGCTGTCTGCGCCCATTTTGACGGTGAAGGTCTCAGCAGAAGCCGGAGCTACTGCCATCAAGAACGTGGTTGCGACCAGTGCGATCGCACACAGAGCCACTTTCAGGGTCTGTGATAGGGAGGTAAAGAATCTCATAATTCGTTTCTAAACGCTACGGTTTGCGATTAACGCTTTAGATATGATTCTACAGCCGATGCAACCACTTCATAGCGATTCGGCAAAGTGGCTTTTAATCAGATCAATAAAATTAGCTGCGGTGGGAGTATTCTGACTTCGTAAATGCTTGGGTGTTGCTGAACAGAAGTATGATTTTCGTGCTTAAGTCTTTCTCAGCCCTCTCCCACAGGAGAGGGAATCAGAGGTTTAGTGCCCTTCTCCTGCGGGAGAAGGGTTGGGAATGAGGGCAATTCATAGCCGCATTCAGCAACGCCAATGCTTGGTCTAAAATTCTCCGGTTCCCCATCCTGGCGCTTTTTGGCTGGCACGCAGAATGAAAGCAGCCAGATTTTCGACCTCTGGATCAGACAACCAACTCTCCGGCACTTCCCGACACCAATAGCTGTCCTCCTGTCCATCGTAGGTCATGGGATGGCGGATGAAGGCCACCAAGCTTGAAATCGTGTCCCGTGGCGGCATAGCGCCCTTTAACGTCTCTAAGGATAAGGGTTCGCTGGGGTTGGGTAACGTTGCGCCACCCACGTGGCAGTTCACGCAGTTTTCTTCAAAAAAACGCTTGCCTTGAGACAATTCTGCACCTGTAAATGACCGCGTTTGTTGAGCATCCATCGGCAGTTCTACAGGTTCTGCAACGTCTAAGTAGCGCAAGACATAGGGATCAATGCTAGCGGCGATCGCCCCTCCCGGGTTTGCAAACCAAAGTATGACCATCCCCAAGAGCCATAGATACAGTCTCTTAAACGTAACCGACCGAAACAGCCCAGAGATAGGAGGAACCCAAGAACGCGATCGCAACATAAGGGGATTGGAATGAACTACCCCGCCGCAAGCGGACGGGGTATCAGAATCAAAAAAGAGCAAGTT
>JACYMB010000013.1 GCA_015272205.1 Synechococcales cyanobacterium T60_A2020_003
TATCCAGCGGGAGAATCGCCAGCTTCACGCCGAATTGCAGAGCGTCAGCTATCGGTTAGCCGTTCGTAATCGCCGCACCAATTTTATCGATTTGCCTAGCTTCCCCAGCATTGGTTTTGCTGGACGAGTGATCCCAAATCTTGGAGATGTGTAAGTCTATCGGCATAATGTAACCTGGCCCGATCGCGCAAAGGTTACCGTTGTTATGCCCTTCGTTTCCCCAAACCATGTTGTGATTCTGGTGGATGCTCCAACAACGCCGCAGGGTGACGTGGAGCTACCACCAGATTTTTTACGGCTGACGCAGACATTGACGGATGCCATTCTCCAGCCGTTGCCCATCGCGGATCCACCCCCCACCGTGACTCTCGCCTCGACCCACCCATCGGGACTATCGATTCCATCAGAAGCAATGCTGATTCCATTAACCCTCGATGTGCCGGATTCGCTGGAGTTTTCCGGGCGATCGCTCTATGCCACCTGTCGGGATGTGGATTCCCTTCGTCAGCAGGTACAAACGCAGATGAATGTTCAGGTAGGCGAGGGTTCTTATTGGCTGCCTGTGGTCTGGACGGCAAAAGGGCCTCTGTATGCCGAGGTGATTCGCAGGGGAGTTCTCAATCCAGACGGGTATATGCAGCCTATGCACTTGGGCGATCGCTGGCGACAGCCCCTCTACCGCTTTGCCCACCAACTGTTGACCCATCTTCAAGCAACGCCAGCCGTGTATCTCCTCAAATTTGGGTTCGAGCAACAATTGCTGGTGTTCGACCGGGTGTTTCCTTTTCCAGACCTGCCAGCGATCGCCAGTATTGGCGTCCAAACACCCGACCTATTGACCTGCCACTGGCGATGCCTCACCCATCAGCCGATCCTGGATGTGGCGATCGCCTCGCCGGTGCAGTACGCCATTTTTGATCCAGCAATGGCCTAACCCATCCCTTCCATGACGGGGTGAAAGTAGAAAGCGAGTCCCAGAATGGCGTAGGTGGCGAGGAGTAGCGTTCCCTCTAACCAGTTCGATCGCCCGTCTGAGCTGATGGAATTGGCAATCAAAACCGCCACCGCCACCGCGACTAACTCAAAGGGATTAAAGTTCAAATCCATCGGCTGTCCCCAGAACCAGCCCGCAATCACCAGAACCGGAGCTACAAACAGGGCAATCTGCATACTAGAGCCAACGGCGACCGACACGGAGAGATCCATTTTGTTTTTGATCGCTACGGTCACGGCAGTTGCGTGTTCTGCCGCGTTACCGATGATCGGCACCAAGATAACCCCGGTGAAAAGTTCCGTTAAACCCAGTTGGGATGTGGCTTCTTCCAGCGCGCCAACCAAAAGCTCCGACTCGATCGCCACTAGCAGCGTCGCACCCAGCAGAATCGCTGTCCACAGAATCACGTTTGGCTTCTGATGGGATGCCCCGTCAGCGTCTTCAAATTCTGCTTCCCCCACATCGCAGAGATAGCTATGGGTTTTCATCGAAAACAGCAGCGTTAGGGCATAGACCCCAATCAGAACCAGGGCAACGGCGACTGATAGACGCTGAATCGTTTCTTCAGAGATCCCGGTTGATGTGAAATCAACGGCTGTGGGCAGCAGAATCGAAACAATCGCCAAACTCATGGACGACGCATTGAGGCGTGCCATCACAGGCTGAAACTCTTGCTCCTTATAGCGTAATCCGCCCAACAGCATGGATAGCCCCATTACCAGGAGCAGATTGCCCATGATCGATCCAGTGATGCTGGCTTTGACAACCTCTACGTATCCGGCGCGAAGGGCGACGAGGGCAATAATCAATTCCGTAGCGTTGCCGAAGGTGGCATTCAGCAGCCCGCCTAAGTTAGGGCCAACAACGATCGCAATTTCCTCGGTGGCAGTTCCCATCCAGGCGGCAAGAGGAACGATTGCCATACAGGCCGTGAGAAAGACGGTGAGTTCGCCCCAGCCTAGAAAATGAGCCAGGATGGAAATGGGAACAAATGCGAGGAGAACAGTAAAAATTAGGTTTTTGGTGCTCATGCAAAGCCTCTAGAAATCCGTTAGTCAACCCAGGTCGCTTGCGAATGCTGGAAGCCGCACGCCGTAAGCTCATGCAAAGCCTCTAGAAATCCGTTAGTCAACCCAGGGGGTATGTGTCAGTTAGGACTGAAAGCTGGTTCAGGCTCCAGATTAAGGGCGATCGCCTCTCAACTAAGCGCGACCTCACCAGCCAGCCGACGCCCCTTCATCATGGTTCTATCCCTGCTTAGGATACCTTCACCACAGAGGGTGCGGATTAAGGATTTTGCAGATTTGTATCAAATCCGGTTAAGTCATGGATTCATCCCCGGTGGAGGGGTGGGTTTTGCCCTTTACTCTGGCATCTACCGGAAGCTATCGGCAAAACCTGCCCCTAGCCGTCTGGCATTGATCAGTGATCAACCGGATTTGAGAGCAAAACTGATCCCAAACCCTATCGATGCATGACACCTGTGCATCCCGTCCCTGCGCGGTATGAATCCCCTACAGTTGGGGCAAAATTTCTGGCAAGAGATTGGCTGGAATTTTTGAGAGGGCTTGGTTTTGCGCCTTGATGCCCCCTTGGTTGTAGAAGGCGCGTACGGTTCGGGCAATGTAGCCCACCGTGGTTTGGTGAAGGTCGGCTTTATCCATCCAGCCTTGAAGCGCTTTGAGGTGTTCCCGCAGGGCAAGATCGAGGTGATCCAAACGAATATCATCCTGGAACGGAATTTGGTAATCCGTAGCGAGCTGGTAGTGCGCCAGAGCCAAATTGTTGTGGGTGGCGTAGACATCAAAGTTGAGGGTTGGCGAGGTGTTGCCCTCCCATCGATGCTGCATCACAATACGCTCTACGGCAATCAGGGTTTCTGCATAGGCCACGATCGCCTGTCTTAGGTAGTCCAGCCGCGCTTCTGGGTTGTTCTTACAGTGGTTTGCCATGTGCCAGTATGCGGTTCCCAGGTTGTTTTGGGTGGCGGCATAGGCGGCGGGTGTTTTGTCGATGGTGCGGTAGCGTAGCGCCATCCGATAGGCTCCTAAGGCCAGGGTCAGCCAGTCCTGGGGACGCTCATGCTGTGCCAGATTCCAGTAGGCAGTGCCGAGGTTGTTCTGGATCATGGCGTGATTGAGCGGCTCAGTTTCGGGACGATAGAACCGCAGGGCTTCGGAATAGGCGGCAACGGCTTGTTTGAGGTTGTCCTTGGGCTTGTAATGTTGCGCCAGATTCCAGTAGGCCGTGCCCAAATTGTTCTGAGTCAGGGCGTAGCGCATGGGGTCTACGTCGGGATTGCGGTGGCGGAGGGCTTGTTGGTACGCTTGGATCGATTTCTGCAAGCTTTCGGCGGGGTTCTCAAATCGAGCGAGATCGCTGTAGGCTGCTCCCAGGTTGTTTTGCAGCATGGTGTAGTTGGGCAAGTGCTCCGGCAGTTTCACCCGTGCCAATCCGTGCTGGTAGGTGGCGATCGCCTGATTAAGATTGGACAATGCTTTTTCCGGATCGAGCGATCGCCGCGACAGCATCCAGAACAGATTCCCCATATCGTTGAGGACGTCAATCCACACGGGCGACGACTCCTGAAGCCACACCAACACCTGCTCATAGGCTTGAATTGCGGCCAGAATTTCGGCATCAGTTGCGTTTCCTTCCTCTACACGAGTGCGATAGAGGTTGCCTAGGGTGCGGTAAGCGTTGGATAGCACTGACGGGGATGCCTGCTGTTGGTGAAGCAGCGCAATTTGCTCCTTGAGTACCTCCGGATCCGTGACGGCATCGAGATCGAGATCGGGAATCGCGGTAGGTTTGATGAACGCTCGGGTGCGCTCTGCCGGGATACCCTTGATCGGATTTAGGGTAACCGATCCACCGTTTTTAACCGAAATGGAGTAGGACGTTCCCAGCGATTTGCCATTCATGCCGTGGGCGATCGCAGGTGATGAGCCGTTCGTAGACGAATGGCTGGTCTGGGTGGTCAACGGAAGCAGCGGTGGCGGAGTTAGCGCCTTGGGAGGATCGTCCGTCGTCGTAGATTGGGATTGGTTGGCGGAGGGCGATCGCCGTTCCCGATCGAGACTTCGCAGATCATGGTGCAGAATTTTAAGCAACTCCCGTTCCGAAAACTGGGCGGCGGGAGCTTCAGGTTTGGGTTGGGGCGAGGAGGCTGGCAGTTGCGGTGACGGATTGGAGGGGGTCGCGGTCGCGGCTTCGGAGGGATGGGACGGGTGGGTCAGAGGAGTGGGATCGCCCACAAACTCGAATACCGCATTCCGGCATCGCCAAAAGTCCGGAGCCGATTCTTTCAGCGCATTAAACCAAGGGCGCGGCAGCCACAGCAGCACGCTGAACTCCATCATCGGCAGGCTGCGCTCAATGCCGTCTAAATAGCTGAAGAAGAGTCGCTGAACGGCGGCAGGCTGGCGGGTGAGGTGCTCGATCCCGATGATCTGAAAAGCGGGTAATCGATAATCTTGCCCCGCAGGGGGGGGAAACTCCGTGAGCCATTGCGCCATTTGCACCACCGGATTGGGATCGTGGAGATCGAGCGTGAGGCTGACCAGGTGGGGATAGTCGTCTAGGCGATCGCCCTCGGTATTCGAGGGTAGGGGATAGGCCACCTCCGACTCTAACTGCGTTACCAGGCGATCGCGCAGCACCAGATCATCGCAGACGGCCAGCAAAATCTGACGCCGCATATTCAGGCTCAGCAGCAGCTTTAAGCGATCATAGGTTTCCTGATTAATCCCGGAAGGCTCGCAAGAGTGTGTCACGGCAGTTGCAGGGGAAATGAGGTTGGACAAGTACGGTCTATACCTTCCCTTTTCTACAGCTTTGCCTCGCAGTCAGGACAGGATGCAGGATTCGCTAATAAACTAAGCGATTTGCAATGGTGGGTTTGAGTGTCGAGCTTTCAGTTGGCTATACGTGCTCTATCGGCCTCTATCGACGATGGCAGACTAGGGATCTTGAGATGAGGCGGGCGATCGCCGATCCCTACCCTGACGTTACGATCAAATTTTCCAGTGCATCCTGTAAATCCTGGGTCAGCAACGATACGGCCTGACGACGATTGGACTGGTAGGCGAGCCAGCGATCGCTCACAGAAATGGGATCCCCCACTGTAATCAACACTTTGCGATCGCCCAAATTCGGCGGCGAAACCTCGTTCCGCTCGATGCGAGCCACGGTTTTCCAGAGCAACGTCAGCGTATCGGCAAAGCGATCCACCGAGGGATTTTCCATCACGTATTGTCCGGTGACGCTGACGAAGTTTTCCACTAGGCGCATATGCCACAGCCTCAGATTCGCTTCTTCAGCAATCCGATCCGCTAACCCTTGTTCGACCGGGGTGAGGCCATTCAACACAATATCCTCTCGATAGATACGCTCCCATGCGGCCTGCTCGACCCGCCGACAGCGATCAATAATTCCCCCCTTTGTGGGAAGTTGGAAGAATTGCTCTGCTACGGTGAGAGCTGCACTGAGGAGGGTTTGGAGGCGATGGGCGAGACCATCGTTTTCAGGCGGCATTTCGTTCCTAGCTTGAACTTTGGTTAATGCCTCCACAATTTCCGCAGGCAGCGCATGGCGATAAAACCGCAGGTAGTAGCCTTCCATCTCGCTGAGCAACTTCCAGCCCAGGGCATACAGCCGTTTGTAGAGTCCTGCTAACTGCTCCTCGGTTGGAAACTGATCATCCTGGAGTTGGAGATCCGATGCGTCATATAAGCCTGCGGTCTTCTCAAGCTGGCGCAGCATGGCTTCAACCTTCCGCCACGGTTGCCCCACGAGATTGTACTGTACACCCAGAGGCAGCAGGAACACCTCCGCAGGTTGGTTCATGGACAGTCGATCGTCGTGGCACCAAAACCCGAATTGGGCAATGCCGGGTTCCAGGGGACTCACCAGCTCGTTGTGTTGGTTTGTGCCGCCCTCTGGGGAGGCCGCCATGGGAAATTGCCCTTCCGCAAAGAGCGATCGCACCGATTTTAGACCTTTGCGATCTAACCCACCTCGTCGGATGGGGGTGCCTCCAAGGCGGGCAATGCCCCAGCCGGCCACTTGCCCTGCCCAGAGCGGAATGCCGCGATCGTATACAAAGTGGGCGTGGGTAGGTCGTTTAAGCTGCACCCCCCGCTGGCGGGCAACGGTCGGCACCTGGTTCCACAGGAAATGGGCAATGCAAAATGGGTCAGTGGGGGACGGATGGCGAAAGGCAATCAAAAATCGGGCGCGATCGCTCTGAAACTTTTCATAAAGATCGACCAAAATTTCAGTCTTCGCGGTGTCGTGTTCGATAATTCCCAGCGACCAGCGCATGAAGGGAGGCAGTAATACCTTGGCCGCTCGCTGGATAGACGGGGTGTACTGGGGGGGAATAAACTCAAGCGGGGGCTGAACTTGGGTAATGGATGTATGCGGCACCGTTGACACTTCCTTTAATCTTGTAGACTCCCCCTTCGCCCAGACTAGCTAGTCATTCTCTAGGCGCGATCGCAGGTCGTCTAGCTCGGCATCCGTTGCCGGACTGGGGGCAGACTCCGCCGCAGGTAAACTACCTGAAGCTGGAGCTGATTCGCCCATCATTTTACGCTTTAGGGCTTCGAGATCTTCATCAACACTGCCCTGTTCCAGCGCTGCAAACTGGTGTTCAACGGTGTCATTCGCCAGTTCTGCCAGGGCGGCTGAGCGAGCTTCCATTTCCATGACCCGTTCTTCCATGCGCTCAAAGGCTGCCATTGCCCCACTGTTGCCCACTTGCCCTAGCATTTCGTTGAGCTTTTGGGATGCTTTTGCCGATCGAGCCCGGGCAATGTACATATCTTTCTTGGTCTTCGCATCCGCAATTTTGCGTTCCAGCGTAATCATATTTTGCTTAAGCTGTGCCACAATCACACTCTGCTGCTCGATCTGGGCTTTGAGGGCATTCGCGGTTTCCTCATAGGTCTTACGGCGCGTGAGGGCTTCGCGAGCTAGATGTTCATCGCCTTTTTGGAGGGCGAGTTCGGCGCGGCGATACCATTCTTCGGTATTGGTTTTGGCTTGGGCGTACTGGCGTTCGGTGCGTTTTTGGGTGGCGATCGCCTGGGCAACCCCCTGACGAAGCTGGATCAAATCCTCTTGCATATCCATAACGGTTTGCTCAAGGATCTTTTCTGGATCTTCGGCCTGACTAATCAAACTATTAATATTGGCTCGAATCACGCGCCAAAGGCGATCAAACAATCCCATAACCCCGCTTCTCCATGGGCTAATCCACTGGTGTACACGGCACGTTCGTTAAACGCTCGGCATGAAAGCCAGCTTCCCTCTATACTACCCTACCCATTTCTCTGGACTCAGTCCTGTTGGGAGTGAAAATATCCTGGACTGAAGACCCCATTATTTTGGGTGTTGGCTGTTGACCGAATCGAGCGGGCGATCGCCCCCTATTCAAATCGTCTAGGACTTACGCAATTGGGCGATTTTGCCCAGCGGTGTTTCACAGGACGTCTACCAGCGCTTGACATCCGCAAATTCACCACGAGTCGTAACGTTGCGATGGCTGCGCCTGTGGAGAATGCTGAACTTATTTATACAGAGTCCAAATAATGTTCATTCAGAACCTTAGGCGGGAACTCTCTGTAATATCGGGTTATGGAATAGGAATTCCCTCTCTCTTTCCTAGCTCATCACTCTGGGTCAACACCATGCCCTAAGGCTTCTTGATCACAGTTGAACCTTACTATATGTATGCGAGGACAGGGTTGCAATGATAAGTCCTAATCAAAAGTCGCACAGCTCGTGCGATTCCACTGTATTCACTCACCGTTCGGAGCAGCAGCGTCTGGATGCGCTTCATGCATCGGGGCTCGTCGACGTGGATCGCGTTCCTGTGTTTGATGAAGCGACGCAAACGGCGGCGCATTTTCTGAGTATGCCGATTTGTCTGCTAGGGGTCATCGACAGCGATCGCCACTGGTTTAAATCGGCGGTAGGGCTATCCCGAATTGGGTTAATGAATGAGCTAGCGGTATCTCGTCAGTTGCCTCGGGTAGAGTCCCTGTGCGATCGCGTGGTGGAGCTACAGCGTCCAGTCGTCATTGCGGATGTAACGTTAGATCCGACTGCAAACTCTAGTCTTTTAGTGCAGCGGTACGGCATTCGAGCTTACTTGGGGGTGCCGCTGTTCACCAGCCAAGGTCAGTGCTTGGGTAGCTTAGCCGTGATGGAACTGGCACCTCGGCAGTTTTCGCCAAAAGATATCGCATTTCTAGAACTGATGGCGCGGTGGAGTATGAGCGAGTATGAGCGCGATCGCCTCCTGCACCGACAAGACTCAGGAACGCCAATATTTCCAACGACTCCAGCAATCGCTCGTCCCGAGGCTCCAGCATCCCTATCCCTCCAACAGGAAATTCTAGAAATTAAAAGCAATCTGCTGACTCAAATGACTCAAGAGCTGCGGACGCCGCTCACGTCCGTCCTGGGGATGACCAGTGTGCTCAAACGGGAAATCTACGGAACCCTGACCCCTAAGCAGCATGAATACGTGGATGTGGTACACAATAGCGGTCAGTATTTACTGTCCCTGGCGAATGAAATTTTAGAAATTGGCAGCTTAGAAACCGATCATTCAGCCTTAGATCTCACCCCTGTAGATGTTGAGATGGTGTGCCAACAGGCAATTCGTTCGCTCGATCAGGCGGCCCATCGCTGTGAAGACGAGATCCAGCTTACGGTGGAACCGGGGAATCGGATTTGGTATCTGGATAAGGCTAAAATTCGCCAGATGCTGTATCACCTAACCTCTAACCTAATTCAGAGTTCCAATCCTGGCAGTACGGTACGGATACACGTCTCCCGGAAGCAGCAGCAGCTACACATTATGCTCTGGACATCCCATCCGTGGTTGGGCGAGGGTCTGCCCCAAGATTCCTTGCCCATGAATGATGTCTTGAGTCATCCATCGATGCTGGTGTCCGATACAGCCTTCGCCAATTCCCGAGAAAGCCGTGAGCGGCACGGCAACCCTGGCGATGCTGATATGGTGGATGATACGGGAGAGGCTCAGGGCAATGCTCCTAGCAGCGATCGCCACCAGCTTGGCTTAAAACTGAGTCAACGCCTAGCCGCATTGCATGGTGGGGAAATTAAAACACAAGGATCGCCAACAACGGGAGGGCATTACGTGGTCATCCTGCCCCAACTGCAACCGGACGTTAACGCATTGAACCGTTAAACTCTAGTAACCGTTCAGACGTTTGAGGTATGGGGGATTTGTCCTGAGGAAAGCATCCTAAGCGTTTTGGGCGGTTGTTTGAAGGAAATGCCCTCGAACAATCGCTCATAGCTGTTGCCAGTTAGCTGAAGACATGGACATTTTGGTGGGGCGGCGAAGCCGCCCCACCAAAATGTCCTAACCGATATGGCTAGCGCTATAGCTTATAACTATGCAGAAACGTATCCAGATCAGGGACAGTGACCCATTTCCCGGTGGTGTTGGACTCGTGGGTGAGATCCATTAAAAGCTGAGAGTAAACGCCGTCCCGGAGGGATGGGGTAGAGGATAGGCCCCGATCGATGGTTTGCACCCATTGATCCACCACGCGGATGAAAGGTGCAAGGCGACCATCCTCATACGTTTTAGGAAAGGCCAGTCGATCAGGAATCGGGACTTCAGTGAGCGCGTCTCCCCCCGTACTCGACCAAATCTTAAACCCATGTACGTAATCTTTTTGATGATCGCTGCCTAGGATCAACGTGCCGCGATCGCCATACACCTCAACCCAGTGTCCGCGCCCTTGGTAGGTCACGGCACTCAACATCACCTGGCATGGAGTTCCGTCTTCGAGTTCCAGCATGATGCTGGCAGTGTCATCCGCATCGACGGGACGAGGTTCTCCCGTCACGGGATCAGGACGGGTGGTAATGGTAGTGCTGAGCCGTCCACAGAGTCGGGTGGGGCGACCAAACAGCCAAGCAATATAGTCAAAGGTGTGGGAACCCAGGGCACCGAGCGCACCTCCGCCCTGATCTTTACGGGCATACCAGTTCCAAGGGCGTTGGGGGTCGGCACGTCCCGACACTAACCAGTCCACTTTAATTAGGCGAGGCTCGCCCACCATCCCCTCTTTTAATAATTCTGCAACGTGCTGCCACGCAGGGACGTAGCGAAACTCAAAGTCCATCGTGGCGACGACACCGTTCTGTTCGGCGAGATGATAAAGTTCTCTGGCTTCAGCAGCGGTCAATGTCGTCGGTTTTTCGAGCAGCAAATGTTTGCCTGCCATCAGTACCGTTTTTGCCATGTCGTAGTGTAAAAACGGCGGTGTTGAAATACTGACGGCATCCACGCCAGAACACGCTACAATTTCCTCTACAGTTTGGCAGGTGTGGGGAATGTGGTGCTGGGCGGCGATCGCCTCGGCCTTGGCGCGATCGCGATGGTAAACCGCCGCAACGTGGGTGCGGTGATGAGCTTGAAGCCCAGGAATATGAATTTTGGCACCAAAGCCTGTGCCAACGACAGCTACGCCAATGGATTGAGTCATTGCAACCGATACGCTAGCGCTTGAACACTGCCTATCTTCGCATCATTTCTCAGCGAATTCTCATCCGATTGACCGAGGCTTCTCAGAAAACTCTAAGATGCACTACTGCCGATATCCGGTATAACTAAACCGAGACAGGCAGACTCGTAAATCTTGGAAAGTACTGACGATGAGCTGATTAGAATTCGGTGGGAATTGAATCAAAATTGACCCAATCCTCACGTCAAAACGCGGAAAAGCCTCTTATAATCAAGGGACTATTTCTGAGATATTGTTTTAAAAGTTAACAATAGCCTTTTCACTTCTCCACCAAGCAGACACTTTAATCATGGAAACAACCTATAAGCGAAACCGACTGATCCACTTTTTACAAGAAGACCTCGCCGTACCCGAGGACGCTATCGCCGTTGCCCTGCGCCACCATCAAAACAGTTCTGATCCCATTCCCATGATTTTGTGGCAGTACGGCCTCATTACCCTAGAACAGCTCGATCGCATCTTTGATTGGCTAGAAACAGCTTAGGGCATCTGGGGGTCAGTGTCTTGCTTGAGCGCTGGTATAGGGCGATTGCCCTATGGATATATGTGAATTTCTGTATCTGCCTAGCTGAGAATTCCGAGCTACATCCTCATTGGTCGATCCAGGTCATCGTGAATACGGTGAACACGCTAAAGAATTCATGGAAATCACTGGTTGCTCCAACATAGGCTATCCAAATATCCGTATCTGTTAGGGTGAAATTTCGCGCCCGCCATTTACGGGCATCAGAATTGAAATAAAACTACAATAAAAACGTTCGTGCTATTGAAAGTCCAAGTTCGCTTAGGTTTCGTAATCCTATGGCTGTTAAAAAAGACCCACCAAAGGCTCCTCCTTCTCGCCGCCTTGGGAATATTTTGCTGATCATCTCAGGCGTGTTTCTGCTGATTGAAATCTTGCTGCCACGGGTGTTGGGGCCACAAATTCCTCAAGTTCCCTACAGCTTATTTATTCACCAAGTTCAGGAGCACGAAGTCGCGCGGGTATCCATCGGTCAAAACCAAATCCGATATCAGCTTAGTGACACGGCTGAGCAACCGGGTCAAGTTTTGGCAACCACGCCAATTTTTGATTTGGAACTGCCCAAGCTTCTCGAACGCAACGGTGTGGAGTTCGCCGCAACCCCTCCCCCCAAGAACGGTTGGTTCACGAATATTCTGGGCTGGGTCATTCCTCCCCTAATTTTTGTCGCGATCTGGCAATTCTTCATTAGCCGAGGGCAGGGTGGCTCCCAAGGCGTGCTGTCTATTGGGAAGAGCCGAGCAAAGGTCTATGTCGAAGGCGAAATGGACAAAATCACCTTCAATGACGTTGCTGGCGTCGAGGAAGCGAAGACCGAACTGGTGGAAATTGTCGATTTTCTGAAAACCCCCAAACGCTATACCCAGATCGGCGCACGTATTCCCAAGGGTGTGCTCCTCGTGGGCCCTCCGGGAACCGGAAAAACCCTGCTGGCGCGGGCGGTGGCGGGGGAAGCGGGCGTTCCTTTCTTCAGCATTTCGGGGTCTGAGTTCGTCGAGCTCTTTGTGGGTGTAGGGTCTTCGCGAGTGCGCGACCTATTTGAACAGGCGAAGAAGCAGGCTCCCTGCATCATCTTTATTGATGAGCTAGACGCGATCGGCAAATCTCGTAGCGCTGGCGGCTTTTATGGCGGCAACGACGAGCGAGAACAAACCCTCAATCAGTTATTGACTGAAATGGACGGTTTCGGTGGTGATACGACGGTGATTGTATTGGCCGCCACGAACCGACCCGAAACCCTTGATCCAGCATTACTACGTCCCGGCCGGTTTGATCGTCAGGTGCTGGTCGATCGCCCTGATTTGGCAGGCCGAGAAGCAATTCTCAACATCCATGCCCAAAAGGTGAAGCTGGATCGGGAGGTGGATTTAAAGGCGATCGCCACTCGTACCCCAGGGTTCTCAGGTGCGGATTTGGCGAATCTAGTCAACGAAGCGGCTCTTTTAGCGGCGCGGAATCAACGGGAGGCCGTGATCCAAGCCGACTTTGCGGAGGCGATTGAACGGGTCGTTGCTGGATTGGAGAAAAAGAGTCGGGTTCTCAACGACAAAGAGAAGAAGATTGTCGCCTATCACGAAGTGGGTCACGCCCTCGTTGGTGCGGCGATGCCCGGAAGCAACAAGGTAGAGAAAATCTCGATCGTGCCACGGGGTATGGCAGCCCTAGGATACACGCTGCAACTGCCCACCGAAGATCGATTCCTCCTAAATGAGGACGAACTCAAAGGCCAGATTGCGACGCTGTTGGGTGGACGGTCTGCGGAAGAGATTATCTTTGGTAGCATCACCACGGGGGCATCCAATGATCTGCAACGGGCAACGGATCTAGCTGAACGGATGGTGACGACCTATGGTATGAGCAAGGTGCTTGGCCCTCTGGCCTACGAAAAGGGACAACAAGCCATGTTCCTGGATGGGGGAATACCCAACCCCCGCCGCGTCGTGAGCGATCGCACCGCTGAAGCCATTGATGAGGAGGTGAAGGGGATTGTGGAAGCGGCGCATCAGCGGGCGCTGGATATCCTGCACGCGAATCGTGACTTGCTGGAAACGCTGTCTCTGCAACTGTTGGAAACGGAAACGATTGAGGGAGCAACCTTACATGAGGCATTGGCACAGGTGAAGGTTCCGGCAAACGTGGCGGTGTAACAGTCGTCCTACCTTACTTGAGAAGTCCAGGATGAGAGTCCTGGGCTTTTTTAATGGAATAGTTGTCTTGATGGATGCTGGGCGATCGCCCCCTTCCTCTTAATGACCAGCATCCGCCTTATCTGAGGTGTCTGACACCTCGTACTGGGTCAGTCGTGAATAATCCCCAAGGGTGTAGCAAAGGTTCGTGAGGCTTTCGATTGTGTGTTTCTCCAAATCATTATCCTGAATCGATCGCGCCAAGATAAGACGTTGTTCAAAATACTGGATCGCTTTTTCGTATTCCCCGATCGAGTCATAAAGCATCCCTAAACTCTCCAGAGTTTGCTCTTGGCCTCGCCAGTCACGGGTCACACGCGCCACAGCCAACCGCTGCTGGTGATAGGAGATCGCTGTTCCCATGTCTCCAATCAGCGAACAGAGGCTGGCCAGATTTTTTAAGACCTGACCTTCCGCACGGTGATCCTGCAACTCCCGCATGATGGACAGCAGTTGCTCGTAGCAGCGAATGGTTTCAGGGTAGAGTTCTAGCGAGTGATAGGCATTGCCCAAATTTCGGAGAATTTGCCCTTCAACGATGCGATCGCCCTGCTTCCGTACGATTTCTAGGCTCTGCTCGTAGTAGGCAATAGCCGTTTCGCAATCCCCCATCGCTTTGTAGGCCATACCGAGGTTATTGAGCGCAGCCACTTCACCGCGATAGTCCTTCAGTTCTCTGGAGAGGTTGAGGCTTTCCAGCTTGTAGGAAATGGCACGAGGAAAGTCTTCCTGGTGACGATAGGCGTTGCCAAGGGTGCCAAGGGCCTGTCGTTCGGTGCGGCGATCGCCCTGTTGACGCGCAATGGCAAGACTTTGATGGCATTGGGCGATCGCCTCGGTGTAGTTCCCCAGGGCATAGTAGACCAGTCCCAGTGCTCCCAGTACTTTGCCCTCGCCCTGGTAGTGATGGGCCATGCGGTAATGGTCTAGGGCATGTTGGAGGGATTCCAACGCATGGTCATAGTCACGGATTTGATACTGCTCAATGCCCTTTTCCAGTAGCCGATCCGCTTCGTTGATGAACATCACTTGAGGGTTGAAGGGTTCGCTAGAGTCCCAACCGCGTTCCAAAGACGAGTTCAAAGTACCGTGCTTGTCGTCAAATGCCTCATTCATGGCAATCACCGCCGAGGGTGCTAACCCAATAATCTACAAACATTTTCCCTGAGTATTTGCTACAAAGTCCATAGCAAACACTCCTGCTATGATGCGTTTAGTCAATTCATAGACTAAACCCGATTCAACTTTAAAATCGATTAAAATCAACTGCACCCGCTAAGGTGGCTTTGCATATCGTCCTGTTGAGTATAAGTACAAGACTAGCTTATTCCCCCCCTTGTTATCATCAAAGATGAAATTTAGATGAACGCCCAGCGTAGATGCGCTGATGTTGTCTCACGTAATGTATTGGCGTGTTTGGGAAAAAATACGGAACGTTAGAATTTCCAAAGCCGTTGATGGACAAAGTATTGTCCGCCTCAGAGATCGGCGATACTCACCGTTCAACTGCGATACTGAATCAGTTGCTGCGTTTTTGACTAGACCACAGGTGTGTGAAGCGTTAATGAAGCGATCAGAGTGACCGGGATTTGAGGTTCGCGAATGACTCAGGGATAGCGATGAGATTGGAAGCTGTGGTCTGCTCCGGACGTCCCACGCATCACGTAAAATTCGATAAGCTCGATTAGGGAGAGGTGTATCCCTAGGATTACCGATACAATTGCAATCGCCAACGCTGAGAGAGCCGTTTTAATGATGGGACTGTTTGTGTTGTCCAAGTCCGCTGAGTATGAGCTAGAGGTATGACTGCTGTATTTCCCGATGAGCGACTGCTGTTTACGCCATCCCCGTCGGGAGATGATGCGATCGCCGCTATCTTCGCATTCCCAAACGAATACAGCGTCGGCATTACCAGTCTGGGCTATCAGGTGGTATGGGCAACCTTGGCTGCCCGATCGGATGTGGCCGTAGCACGGCTCTTTACCGATGGGCAGGAGCCATTGCCGAGCCAGCCAGAATTGCTTGGCTTTTCAGTGTCTTGGGAACTGGACTATGTAAATATCCTGGCGATGCTAGAGAATTTGGGAATTCCGCTGCGGGCGAGCGATCGCACCGATGCTCACCCGATTGTGTTTGGCGGTGGCCCGGTGCTCACCGCGAATCCAGAACCGTTTGCTGACTTTTTTGATGTCATCTTACTGGGCGATGGTGAAAATCTGCTAGGTGAATTCATCGATGCGTTTCAGTCGGTTCGCAAGGATGATCGCCTAACCCAATATCGTCATCTCGCTCAAGTTCCGGGTGTCTACGTCCCCAGTTTGTACCATGTCACCTACAACGGAATGGACGGAGCCATTCAGCAGATTGAACCCATCAGTCCAGATATTCCCGCTCAAATCCAAAAGCAAACCTATCGCGGCAACGTCCTTTCAACCTCCACCGTTGTCACCGAACGGGCGGCCTGGGAAAACATTTACATGGTGGAGGTAGTGCGGAGTTGTCCAGAAATGTGCCGCTTTTGCCTGGCCAGTTACCTCACCCTGCCTTTTCGAACGGCGGATTTAGACGGTTCCTTAATTCCGGCGATCGCCAAGGGCTTGCAGGTCACGAACCGTTTGGGGTTACTGGGGGCCTCGGTGACGCAGCACCCGGAATTCGACGAGCTTCTGGACTATCTCAATCGGCCTGATTACGACGACGTGCGCCTCAGCATTGCCTCGGTACGCACCAACACGGTCACCCCCAAACTCACCGAAACGCTGGTAAAGCACGACACCCGTTCGATTACGATTGCGGTGGAAAGTGGGAGCGATCGCCTCCGACAGGTCATCAACAAAAAGCTGACCAATGACGAAATCGTGCAGGCTGCCGTTAATGCTAAGGCAGGGGGATTGAGTGCACTCAAACTCTACGGGATGGTGGGCATTCCGGGAGAGGAACCGGAGGATTTAGAGGCAACGGTGGCAATGATGCGATCGCTCAAAAAAGCGGCACCGGGACTCCGCCTCACCCTGGGATGTAGCACTTTTGTACCGAAGGCGCACACCCCATTTCAATGGTTTGGTGTGAATCCCCAGGCTGAGAAACAACTAAAGCTCTTACAAAAACAATTGCGACCCCACGGTATTGATTTCCGTCCTGAAAGCTACAACTGGTCGGTGATTCAAGCGCTCATTTCCAGGGGCGATCGCCGCCTCTCTCATCTTCTGGAATTGGTGCGCCATTATGGGGATTCCCTCGGCAGCTATCGCCGTGCGTTTAAAGAATTACGGGGAACGTTGCCCGATCTGGAGTTTTACGTTCATACCTCATGGTCTGTTGATCACCCCCTCCCGTGGGATCACCTCCAGGGGCCTTTGCCGAAATCAACGCTGATCAAGCATCGTTCTAGCGCAATGGACGTATCGCCAGAATCATTTTCCTATGCGTCATAGATAAGGTTATTAATCGCTCCCCCGTTAATCCCCCGATTTTGAGTAAAACTTGAACCTCGGATCGTTAGTGTGCCGCCGCTTTTGGTGGCGATCGCCCCTCCACTATGTTCTGATTTAGCGAGGGAGCCATCGTTGCGATCAAAACTGCTGTTGATTACCGTTGTTTTAGATTGGAATCCGGTATAGATTGCACCTCCCATGCCTGCAATGTTGCGATCAAACCGACAGTTGATCACGGTGAGATGGCTGCTGTTATTGGTGAGAATCCCTCCTCCTGCGCCATCACTCTCGCCGCTTCCCGTAACCTTGCCTTGGGTAATGCGGAGATCGGTCAGCGTGGCAATCGCCCCGCGCCAATTTCAAAAACACGACTGGTTTTATTGCCGCTAATCGTGATTCCCGGCGCTTGAGAGCCGTCAATAGTCACGTTTTGGCTGATATCAAGCTGTCCCGTCTTGAGCACAATGGTTTTGTTGGCGAGAGCGGCATCAAAGCGGATGCGATCGCCATTCTGAGCGGCAGCGATCGCGGCGCGTAAAGAACCTTTGCCTTTATCAGCAGGTGTGGTGACGGTAAATATTGCCATAGCATTCTGGGTGAAGTGAACGGTTTTCTAATGAGTCATGCCGGAAGCGATCGGCATGCCCCCTTGATCCGTAAAGCTTTAATCTCGTACTCTTTATGAGGGAGTAAGCAAGATAGCCGCACTCCTATAGATTTAGGATTCCCAGATTTTGATCAAACTTGCTCTCCTGTGGTTGAAATCATGGACTGTGTTCACCTAAAACGAAGGACACCCATGAGAGGTGTCCCCGTAGTGCAAACACAATGGTCTGCCAAATCCAGTTCATTGATTTCAAGATATGTAGAAGCGAATTTCGTTGCTAATCCTTAAGGATTCATCGGATTAGGTCTGCTAAACTCGCCCGTACAGACGATTTCTAGTCTAAGAGTTCGTATACCACGGTAACGCTAGTGTTCAGCATCACTTCTAGCGGAGTAAACGGATTGTACGGAGGAGGCGTCATGTAGGGATCAACGTAGGCTGCACTCTGTTCTGGGCAAGAGTAAGGGCTATAGTTAACAGGATAAGAATCTCCTCCAGAAATCCCTAGAATTTCGCCAAGCTGTAATCCGGCTACGCTTGCAAGGGATTCGGCCTTGGTCTGCGCGGCATTCAAGGCTTCACGATGCGTCTCCGACTCTAGCCCCGCACAGCTATTCACGCCAAAATAGGCTCCCGTTTGTCCTAGATAGAGAACTTCATTGTCTGCAATAGCATCGCTTGCAGCATCAATGGCGGACTGAATACGGGAATGGGTTGGCTGATTGATGCGAATTTGGATACGAGGAGAGGTGTAGTAGTCTACGTAGCCTACCGGAGAGTTAGAACCCACGTAGACTTCAATATCACTTTCAGGAATGCCCGTTGCCACGATCGCATCTACGACAGACTGAAGATCGCTGCGTCGAATGGTGGGTGGAGTGGGATAAACTGGTGGCTCAACCGAGTAATCTGGATAAACGAGGGAATCACGAATATAGAAAAACATCTGCACTTCAGCGAAATCTGCAGGCACGGATGCAGTTCCCGTTCCAATCACGGTGATGTTTCGTTGGTCACCAGAAATCATAGGGAAATATTGAGCCACAAGTGTTCCATCCAAGCTCTCATCTAGTGAGAACGAGGGCATCTCATTTGTAGAGGGTGCAGCTTCAGCTTCGGTAGCAGCGGCGTAGGCAAACGAACTTCCAGTTGCGACTAAGGACAGGGACAAAACACTTGAAATCCAAATTTTCATACAAGTTTCTCTCTGGAGCGGTTTGATGAAGTATGCAAGGCTCCGATAAGAATGGATACATCAACGCATTCCATAGCCTCATCAGGGCAGATACGCCTTCTTAGGGTATCTACCTTCCGAGGTATAGCATTTCCGGATAAAGCAAATGGAATTCTTTCGTAAGATTATAGAATTAAGGGGCTTTGTTGCATGATTAGAAGGATGATCAGGCTCACCTTGAGGTCGTCCGGGTATTAAGCTTCGACTTTGTAGCTATCGGGTTTAGCGATCTGAATCATGCGGTTGAGCGCAACACATTTGATGAACAATTCCACGGCTTGATTGTCAAATTGACGTGCACTGAGATTGCCCCCAAAAATAGTCTTAAAGCGGAACATGGTAGTTTCAGCAATCGAACGACGATGATAGC
>JACYMB010000014.1 GCA_015272205.1 Synechococcales cyanobacterium T60_A2020_003
TCGACACCTGGACCGAGTTACTCTGCCATGCCGCCTGATTGGATAAAGTCGAGCTTAGAGGATGTTTAAAAAGGTATCTGTCATGGATCAAAGCGTTTTCTGGCTCGGTTCCCCCTTTTTCAAGGGGGCTAGGGGGGATCTGCGACTTGTGTGTACACGGTAGCCTTTTTGAGGGGGACTAGGGGGGATCGACTAGTGCTTATCATTACAACCAAAGTAGAATTCGTTTCTGCATCAGGCTATTGATAGCCTTTTCGAACATCCTCTTAACCTCAGTCTTGATCATCTGACGACGGAGGATTGGCGATCGCTGCGACGGTTGCCCCGGCCAGTAGACATAGAAATCCCAGCAGCGGACTGCCCATCCAGTAGAGTAAATCCCCCTTTAAACTCTCAGAGGTGAAGAGGGTGACCGCGTCGAGTTCGTAGGATGAGAAGGTGGTGTAAGAGCCTAAGAATCCCGTAGTAGCCATCAGTAACAGATCAGGCTGGATCGACCGCCGCCCCCCAGCCAAGGTGGTCACCCATCCCATCAAAAAGCATCCGCTCAGGTTCACGACCATTGTCCCTAGGGGAAACTCTGGACTTATAAAGGCCGTTACCCAGTGCCCCACAAAATATCGACAGAGTGCTCCCGCGATCGCCCCTAGGCTAATGGCAAGCGGTGTGCGGATCCGGGGATTATCTAGCATCGGGCTTTAGACCTACATAAACTGTTCCAGAAGTGCGGGCGATCGCCACAGCACGTAGGCCGCCGCGATAAAGATAGCCGTAATCAGCAGCGTCAACCCATACCCCAAACACATTAACAGACCATCGGATTCCAACGTTGCCACCGAAAACACCAAAATCCCGACGGTGGGAATGGGATTCGTCAACGGAACGGGCAACATCAAAAGCAACGTCAACCAGGAAATACAGAGCCCGTTAATTTGACAACTGTGGGGCGATCGGGCTACCCGTTGCCATCGGGGTCTTGCGATTCGTTCGACCACCCTTGTAACCTGCTTGAGGTTATGCAGCAACTGTTGAATTAGCTTCGGGGGAAACTGAAACTGCGCCACCCGCCGAGGCAGCCAGGGCGATCGCCGTCCTAACGCCATTTGCAGGGACAGCAGCAAACAGCCCGACCCTAAAATGGTGGTGAGTCCGGGGGGCATGGGAAACAAAAAGGGCAGCACCAGCAGCCCAATCACCAGGCTAAATCCTCGTTCGGAGGTTTCATTTAAAACGTCGCGCAGGGTCAGCGGACGCTGGGCTAATTGCTCTAAAAGCTGTTTAATATCTTGGGAAAATTTTGAATGCATAGGACGCATAAAAACGGGTTATTAATATCTCGCTAAAAGATTTAAAAGGACATATAGGGCGATCGCGAATCCTGACACCGAACTCCTTCCGCACACATCATCTACACGCTAGGCCGAGTGATTTTCAACATTTTATTGCCTCCCCGCTGGAGTTCGTAGTCCACGGTGTGAATCGCCCACTCAAACCCCTCGTTCTCCAACGCTTCAAGCACGGGCGGCAAGTGCGGCGACGTCTGTAACATCAGCGTCAGTAATGGAAAAATCCGCACCTCTGAGCAGACCCGCAGCATTTCCCGAATCGCGTCAACGTGGAACTGCCTATCAAAATGATCGGAATACAAAAACAAAAAATGGGAGCTTAAGCCAAGATCGTATGTGCCATCGGGGTACTTGAGCTTCGGCAACTCGCCCACCTCGTAGCGACCCTGGGCTTTTCCCTCCTCATAGTCCTCGCAAAATCGGGTCATCACCGTTTCTCGGTTCTGATGCAGTTCGGACGGTGAGCCGTGGTATGTCCACACCCAATCCTCTGGGGTTTGCTCCACTTGCTGAATGATGGAGTCTACCACCGCATTAAATCGATCCCGAATTTGCGCGGCACTAAACCCATATAGGGAGTCGATCGATTTAATCTGATATCCCTGTTGCGTGCCCTCCGCATTAAAGCTAGCAGGGCCATCGGCAACGCTGAGGATGGATTGACTCAAATCGGCCTCGGTCAGATCAAACATCCTGACATACTCATCTAAAGAGCGGCCAAACGGGACAACCTGTTCCAACTGCATTGCCATTCAGGGTTCCCCTCCATGCGGCTTGCGGTTCAACGTCCCCCATCCTAGCAACCCCTCTCCACGACCCTCCACCTGCCATATTGGCACTCCTACGGTTTGCATATCGTTTTGTAAAACTTTGCAGACGCTATGGGTAGCGCTAATTTAAGGTAGTCGTTACATTAATACGTCACAGGTAGGGTAACTAGGCACTATGGCTCGCGACATTGCTGGAAACAGCTTTAACACTGCCCTTAATCTTGGCACACTCAGGAATAAGACCCGTTCTATTACCGAAGTTGTGGGGCGATTAGATTCTAATGATTATTTCCGATTTAAGCTGAAGTCAACGAGTGCCTCCATTATTTCTCTCACCGGATTGTCGGCAGATGCGGATTTAGAAATTTACTATGAAACCCGAAATAATCCGGCAGTTTACAGTCAAACAGGTACAAACAACGAGGTTGCGGTTGATCCCGATGCGCCCAAGGGATTTTACTACGTGCGAGTCTTTCCGGGGACATTTCGTCGTGCCATTGACTATACCCTGACCATTCACGCAGTCGAATTACCCAGGAGTGGTCTAACCTCTCGGGTGCGATCGCGCTCTGCCTCCACCGATAAATTCAATGCGATGGGGGAAACCTCAAAACGACGAAAACAGCCGAAGTCGCTCTGGAAATAGGGTTTCACAATTTCTTCTAGTCTAATTTTTGATGAGTTTCACGCTCGGTGAAACGGGGCGATCGCCCGATCTGCGCGTACTGATACGTTTCGCTAACTATTGCGATTAGTTTCTGAAATCAATGAATCCGTTTCCTTGCGCCCCTAAATTGACGAGAATAAACGAGGAAGGTGAACAAAGGCAGAGGTCATGGAAAAACTGATTCAAGGGCTGCGTAACTTTCAAAGTAGCTATTTTTGTAGCCATCAAGCGCTGTTTGAGGAATTGTCCCACGGGCAAAAACCACGGGTGCTGTTTATTGCCTGTTCGGACTCTAGGGTTGATCCCAATCTCATTACCCAGTCTAAAGTGGGGGATCTGTTTGTTATTCGCAACGCTGGAAATATTGTGCCTCCCTACGGTGCAACCAATGGCGGCGAAGGCGCTTCAATCGAATATGCAATTCAAGCGCTGAATATTAACCAGGTGATCATTTGTGGACACTCCCACTGCGGAGCCATGAAGGGACTGCTAAAGTTGGAAAGCCTGCGGGCCAGTATGCCTCTCGTCTGCAACTGGCTGAGCCATGCAGAGGCCACCCGCCGCCTCATCGAAGAAAGCTACAGCGATCGCGAAGGGGAAGAACTACTGGATATCACCATCGCCGAAAATGTCCTCACCCAATTGGAGAACCTGCGCACCTATCCCATCGTCCATGCCCGCCTATCTCAGAAAAAACTGAGCCTGCACGCCTGGATATACCACATCGAAACGGGCAACGTGATGAGCTACGATCCCGAACGGCATGGTTTTATCCCCCTGAACCAACCGTCGCCTGCCTGTGAGATTGGGGGGGCGTCCGCTGCGGCCTACGCCAAATCGGCCTATCCCGAAGCTGTAGCCGCTTCCTGGTTACCATCTGAGCAGGCCAACCGCATCTATCGCGGTTCTTTCTCCCGTTCGTAACGGCGATCAATCAGGGTCGTCAGTTCTTGCATCAGCGTTTCCTGTTCCTGGCGCAAATGCTCTAACCGCAGCAGAATATCGGCAACACGATTCTCCGCAGGGTGTCCTGTCGGAGCCGTTTCTGCTTGGGCGATCGCCCCCCGTAGCCACCGAAAAAGTTGCTTGATCAGCCACCATAAACCCAAAAAGGGAGCCGCTAAAATCATGAGCCAGGTGCGCTGTAGCAGGCGTCCGGCCAGGGTGATGAGCGTCCACACCAGCGAAATGGTGAGAACCAGCGCGATGAAGCTCCACAGGGGATGGGTAACGAGCCATCCAGCAATCCGGTGTTGGCTGACCCAAACATCTAAAGCCGTTGTCCCCTTCTGCACCAGACTATCGAGAATACTGCTACTGAGGTCTCCCGCTTTCCGAACCGTTTGATCGACGAGGGAGGTCTGGACTTGCTCGGTAACCCGGTTAAGCACCTGATCCGTGAGGCGATCGGCGGCTGTTGCGGCTTGATTTTTGATCTGCTGAATGACGTCGCGGGGATCCCATCCGGGATCAGCGATCGCAGTCTGGACATCTGATATGGCTACGATCCCCAGGCTGATTCCGAGCGATCGCCCCTGCCGCGTTATTGATGGTTTCGGATTAGCCAACGACTGATTCCGGTAGCGATTCTCCACACTGCGATCCATAACCAAGCTCTGCATTCTTAGTTATACCCAACTTGGAGGATCCTGATCCCCATCGGACAATCTAGGTAGCGTGATTAATTAAGATTTATGTGCGATCGCTGACACAGGCTCGCATCGCTTATGGAACACCCTGTATTGTGTCTTTCAGCCGTCAACACTGTTATAGAAAGGCTGATAATTGTATTCATCGCTACAAAATCTTCTTTCCTGGCGGTGATAAAACGTTCATGCCAAGAACAGACGGGAAATCTGTATTGATTGTAGGAGTCGAAGACTAGATGAAAAAGGTTGAGGCGATTATTCGTCCGTTTAAACTCGACGAAGTAAAGAATGCGCTTGTAGAAGCAGGAGTTGTTGGTATGACAGTTTCTGAGGTGCGCGGCTTTGGACGTCAGAAAGGTCAAACCGAACGATATCGGGGTTCTGAGTACACAGTTGAGTTTCTGCAAAAGCTCAAACTTGAGATTGTGGTTAATGACGACAAAGTTGATCAGGTTGTCGAACAAATCATCACGGCAGCTCGCACAGGCGAAATTGGAGATGGTAAGATCTTCGTAACGCCAGTCGAACAAATCATTCGAATTCGCACTAGCGAAAAAAATGTAGAGGCTATCTAGAATCTTGTGTTAGACTTGTAGAATGTCAGGGCAACCTAAAATGGCTAGCCAAACAAGTTTGTATTCCGTTGAGTGAGTGGATACAAGTCGCACTTCCGAAAGGAGGTGCTTTTTTTTAATTGCTTTCAAATCGTAGATACAAGGTTCCATCCAGTAATTTCGTAAGGGAATGTGATCATCTCCTGAAACTTCGGTATCCTCCCTTAGCTTGTGCAGTAGAATTCTTTGGAATCTGGAGGCGATCGCTCCATTGAGGAAGACGCGTTGATTGGCTTCAGATCTCGATAGTCCATCCCAACGCCAAGGTGTTTGACCCAGCATGAAACTAACGGCACGAGTCCAGCAAGTCCCCGCATCCATTACCCTCGCTATTTCTGCCAAGGCGAAAGCCATGAAGGCTGAGGGAATTGATGTTTGTAGCTTTAGCGCGGGTGAACCCGATTTTGACACGCCCAAGCACATCTGTGAGGCAGCTAAAAAGGCACTGGATGAGGGTAAAACGCGTTATGGCCCAGCCGCAGGCGAACCGAAGCTCAGAGAGGCGATCGCCCAAAAGCTCAAGGCGGATGACAACCTAGAGTACGCACCCGAAAACATCATTGTCACCAACGGGGGCAAGCATTCTCTGTTTAACCTGATGATGGCGTTGATCGAAACGGGGGATGAGGTGATCATTCCGGCTCCCTACTGGCTCAGCTATCCCGAAATGGTGAAACTCGCCGAGGGAACCCCTGTGATTGTGAACACCGACGCCAGCACCGGGTTAAAGATTACGCCAGCCCAACTCCGGCAGGCTATCACTCCCCGCACCAAGCTATTGATTCTCAACTCTCCCTCCAACCCATCGGGCATGGTCTACACCCCGGACGAGATCCGCGCCTTGGCAGAGGTGATTGTTGAAACCGGAATCTGGGTCGTCTCTGACGAAATCTACAGCAAAATTCTCTACGATGATGCCCAGCATCTCAGCATTGGCGCGGTTAGTCCGGCAGTGTTCGATCGCACGATTATCAGCAGTGGATTTGCCAAAGCCTACGCCATGACCGGGTGGCGCATTGGGTTCCTGGCAGGGCCGTTAGAGCTAATTAAGGCAGCATCCCGGATTCAAGGTCACAGCACCTCTAATGTGTGTACCTTCGCCCAGTATGGGGCGATCGCCGCCTGTGAAGGCCCCCAGGACTGCGTACAGACGATGCTGGATGCGTTCTCAAAGCGGCGAGTAGTCATGTACGACGCTCTCAATTCGATTCCGGGTCTAAGCTGTCCTAAACCGGATGGTGCATTTTACATGTTCACCAACATCAGCAAAACGGGCATGACCTCGATGGAGTTTTGCAATGCGCTATTGGAACAACAGCAGGTGGCGGCGATTCCGGGGGTAGCGTTTGGTGTCGATGATCATATCCGGTTGTCCTACGCGACCGATCTAGACACTATCCAAAAGGGGATGGATCGTTTAGCATCCTTTGTGGCACCCCTGTAGACCCTCGTTATGGTTTGAATCCCATGAGTCTTCTTGGCAACATTATCTGGCTAATTTTTGGGGGCTTTGTAGCAGGTCTTGGCTATATTCTGGGGGGAATGTTGGTCTGCTTGACAATCATCGGCATTCCCTTTGGCCTAGTCGCCATCAAGCTGGGAGTAGCAACAATGGCTCCCTTTGGCCGCGAGATTGTGGTCACGGAGAATGCGGGAAGCATGCTGTCCATGATTTTTAACATCATTTGGGTAATTGTGATTGGATGGGGAATTGCTTTAGCTCACCTGACCTCAGGCTTAATCCTCGCCATCACGATCATCGGGATTCCTTTCGCAATGCAACATTTCAAACTAATTCCCCTCGCCCTCTTTCCCTTTGGGCGTGAGTTACGATAACCGTCTGCGTATATCTCATCGATTCACTGAACCATGACCGACTCTGCCGCTGCACCCCGCACTGAAACCGATAGCATGGGAGCCATTGAGGTTCCGGGCGATCGCTACTGGGGTGCCCAAACTCAGCGATCGCTGATCCACTTTGCCATTGGGGATGATGTGATGCCGAGGGAGATGATCCGAGCCTTGGGCATTCTCAAACGGGCGGCAGCGACGGTGAACGGCAACTTGGGAACTTTGCCCATCGAACACGTCGATCTGATTACCCAAGCAGCGGATGACGTAATTGCCGGATACCTAGACGATCATTTCCCTCTGCGGGTGTGGCAAACGGGCAGCGGCACCCAAACCAACATGAACACCAACGAGGTGATTGCGAACCGGGCGATTGAGCTAGCGGGTGGAGTCTTGGGCAGTAAAACACCGATCCATCCCAACGATCATGTCAACTGCGCCCAGTCCTCCAACGACACCTTTCCGACGGCCATGCACATTGCCGCTGCCGAGCAAATCACCCACCATCTCCTACCCCGTGTGCAGAGGCTGCGCGATGCCCTCGCTGAAAAACGAGATGCCTTCACCGACATTGTCAAAATTGGGCGCACGCACCTCATGGATGCCGTACCGTTGACTTTGGGACAAGAGTTTTCCGGCTACGTAGACCAACTTGACAAAGATCTGCGCCGAATTGAGTCTACCTTACCCGATCTCTTTGAGCTGGCCTTAGGGGGAACTGCGGTTGGTACAGGCTTAAATACCCATCCCGAATTTGCGGAACGGGTTGCCCAAGAAATCGCCACCCTCACCAATCTGCCCTTTGTGAGTGCGCCCAACAAGTTTTCTGCCCTCGCCGCCCATGACGCGATCGTGATGGCCAGTGGGGCATTGCGAACCCTCGCCTGTTCCTTGATGAAAATTGCCAACGACTTGCGCTGGATGGGATCGGGACCCCGTTGTGGTTTGGGGGAACTGCTTCTGCCTGCCAATGAACCTGGTTCTTCGATCATGCCGGGGAAGGTGAATCCGACCCAGTGTGAAGCGATGACGATGGTGTGTGTGCAGGTGTTGGGCAACGATGGGGCGATCGCCATTGCGGGAACCCAGGGCAACTTTGAACTGAACGTGTTCAAGCCGATGATGATCTTTAACCTGTTGAACTCGGTGCGGTTGTTGGGCGATGCCTGCGAAATGTTTACGGAACATTGTGTGGTCGGGCTGGCGGCGAACCGGGAACGGATCCAGCAGTTCCTCAACGATTCCCTGATGCTGGTGACGGCGCTCAATCCCCACATTGGTTACGACAAAGCGGCTCAGGTCGCCAAGAAAGCCTATACCGATCGATCGACCCTCCGCCAAGCCTGTATTGACCTGGGCTTTTTGACGGGCGAGGACTTTGATCGCCTGGTACGCCCAGAGCAGATGATTTATCCCTCGGCCTGAGTCGTTAGGATGGGAGAGTTCCCTCTAAGAGGGTGTTTGAACAGTTATCTTTGATGTATCAAAGCGTTGTAGATCCCCTTAAATCCCCCTACCCTTCGGGAAGCCGCTTTGCGTCTATAAAAAGGGGGACTTCCGA
>JACYMB010000015.1 GCA_015272205.1 Synechococcales cyanobacterium T60_A2020_003
TTCCGGTGGGAGAAGCCCGCACCGTATGTTTGCATCGGTGTCGGGAGTACGTCACACCAACCTGGGTGAAGGACAGGCTCATGCCTATCCCCCACCCAAATTTGTGTTTCTAAACCTGTGCCATTGCCCCCATTCCATCCATGAATTTGAGGATTAATCAACTGAATGACTGAAAACCCAAACCTATCCCGCACTGCATCCAACACCGCAACCCCTAGGTCACTCCATCTCGTTGAGAATGATGACAGCCTAAACCTCGCGATGACCATTGCCCAGGCCATTGATGATCGGAAGGGAGGGGATATTGCGCTGCTGAAAATGGCAGATGTATCCTACCTAGCCGACTATTTTGTGGTCGCGACCGGATTCTCCAATGTCCAGGTGCGGGCGATCGCCCGTTCCATTGAAGACGCGGTGGAAGAGCAATGGCATCGGGTGCCTATCCGTTCTTCGGGGCAAGCGGACGGGCGATGGGTGCTGATGGATTACGGCGACGTCGTGGTACACCTCTTCATGCCCGATGAGCGAGACTTCTACGGGCTAGAGTCCTTCTGGGCGCACGCAGAGCGAATTCCCTTTGAGGCGTCAGCTTAAGTCAGCTTAAAGACGGCAGCTTCGAGTCTTATCCATTGCATTAATAGTTGCGTTGAGAGCCTGTCAGCTTAAGTCAGCTTAAAGACGGCAGCTCCGAGTCTTCCTCAACGGCATCAATCACCTGCCACACCTGTTGCAGCAGGGCATCTAGTTCCGTGCGCGATACCGCCGAGATGATGTAAACCGGATAGTCGGTGTAGGGTTGCAAGGCTTGGGCGATCGCCTCTGCGCTTTGCCCCGATTCGGTCACGTCTCCATCGAATCCCGTGGCATCCACCTTATTGAGCGCCACAATCTGCGGACGTTCGGCAAGACCATGCCCGTAGGCATCCAGTTCCGCTCGGATGGTGTGAAAGTCGGCAATGGGATCGCTAGCAGTCAAATCCACTAGATGGAGCAGGACGCGAGTGCGTTCGATGTGGCGGAGGAAGTCATGCCCCAATCCCGCACCTGTGTGGGCACCTTCGATCAATCCGGGAATGTCAGCAAAGACGGTGCCATCTCCGGTCGGTTTCCGCACAACGCCCAGATTGGGAACCAGGGTGGTAAACGGATAATCGGCAATCTTGGGTCGGGCAGCGGATAGCGCCGAAATTAACGTCGATTTCCCTGCATTGGGTAGACCAATAATGCCCACCTCCGCCAAAAGTTTCAGTTCTAAACGGAGCGATCGCACCTCTCCTTCTAAACCAGGCAACGCATATTCAGGCGCACGGTTTTGATTGCTCAAAAAATACTTATTGCCCAGTCCCCCTTTCCCCCCCTTCGCCACACAAAGGGTTTGACCAGAGGTGATCAAATCTCCCAAAACCTCCTCGGTTTCGGCATCGTAGACCACCGTACCGCAGGGAACCTCAATGAGGCGATCAGAACCCGATGCCCCAGTCATATTCTTGGGGCCACCCCGCTGTCCGTCTTGAGCTTTAAAAACGCGGGCATAGCGAAAATCTAGCAACGTCTGTAGCTGAGGATTCGCAACCAGAATAACGGAGCCACCCTGCCCCCCATTTCCGCCAGAGGGGCCACCCGCAGGCACATATTTCTCTCGCCGGAAGGCAACAATGCCATCTCCGCCTTTTCCAGCAATAACTTCAATTTCGGCCTGATCAATGAACTGCATAATTCGGGCGTGACTCTTTAATACCTTCCTATTCTGCGGGATTTTGCCCCCAGACGACATACAAAGTGTCAGTAAAGCCGTAATGTAGCGTCGGCTAGGGACTTAATGCGTTCCGTTCGTGCTAGCGCATCCTGCCGAAAAATTATGATTATGCTGGAGGTTTTATCCGTCTCCAAACTCTAAATATTGCGCTTATGGGTAGATATTTTCCAGAAATAACGCTATCAGAATTCTAAGATCAAGAGCCAAATTCTAAGCATACCGGGCTATCTTCTTCGGAGTTATAAAAGCAGTCTAAAGTCTGGGAGCATTACCAGGCATGACCGATAAGATATGGCCAGACCATAAAACTTACCAGTACATCCGCTCAAAAATATTACTAAAAAACATTTCGGAGCTGTAGGTTGATGATATGTTTTTCAAGATTTGTTCTAGAATTGGAAGCCAAATACGCTTACGTGTAATTCATTCGTAAAACTTCAGGGTCTTTCAATCCCAAGCAGGCTTAAACCTGAAGAGTATTTACCAATCGACTTCATTCATCGCTGAACTACTGAGGTATAGCCCCATTCCATGATGGATATTCAAGACGAAGTAAGCCAACAGCGGGTGAAGCATATTGTTGATAGCTACCATTTAGATGGAGATGAAGTTCAGCAATGCTTGACCTACTTGGAGGATTTATTTGAGTACTATCCACCACCGCTGATTGAACTAGCGTTAGTGGAAACCTTGGTCGATAACTGGCTTAGCGTTCCTTTACCAAAGGGGGTTGCGTTTTTTAGCCAAGCCCACGACAAGCTAAAAGGCTGGGAGCATCAGCCCATTTTGAGTACGATCACGCCAGAACAATTTCAACAAATTTCAGGACTCGATCCCGCTCCTGTTTTTGGCACAGAAGAATTTCCACCCAACCTCTCGATTGTGCGTCCCTCCTAAATTTATTCATTGTGATGCTGAGATGGGGCGATCGCCCGTGCGCTAACGGCTAATCCGCATAGCGCAATATGGTGTTGTCGCAACAGATGATGAATCGCTCGCAGCGTTGCCCCAGTGGTGTAGATATCGTCTACCAACAACACAAGCTTAGGGGGACGTCGCTGAAAGTCGCTGCCCAAACAAAACGCATTGTCCAACATCGCTTCACGGGCAGTGGGCGAGAGATTAAACAGCGGTTCGGTATTTCGAGTCCGCTGCACCCCTGAGGCTTGCAGGGAAAGCCTTGTGTATTGGCAGAAGGATTTTGCAATCAATTCGGCCTGATTAAACCCTCGCTCTGCCTGTTTCTGGGGATGCATGGGGACGGGAAGAACAACTGGATTGGGATACCGACGAGCTAGGGGCGATCGCTCCCAGGTCTGGGCTAGTTGGATGCCCAATAACCGAGCCAATTCAGGCTGATGGTTATATTTCATCGCCGCGATCGCCTGCCGTAGCGTTCCTCCATACTGTCCCCAGGCGACAATCGGCACAGATTCCCGATGGAGTGGATTAGAAAGGCGATCGCGCTGAAGTTGGCGATCGCAATCGATGCACAAAATTTTAGAGGCTGGGCGATCGCACAATGGACACCGAGCGGCAATCACGAGCCGAGCCAAGGGCTGTACATGCTGCATCCACCCCATAGTTGCTCCTATACGTTTTGTTGATGATGGTTGCCACTACTGTCCTACATTCAGGCCAAAGACGGAATGCTGGAATCACGGATGCTGCACCGCATCTCCAAACGTACGCAACTGTTAAGGAAATATTTAGTTTTCCTCATAAAGGTCACGGAGCGATATGACCTCCCAATCCTGGGGAACGATTACACTGAGGCACACTCTAGACATCTTGCCTATCGTGCCGGATAAAATAGGGAGGTAACAAATCTATAAGTTATACGTCCGATTTCAGGAGAATAATCGCGTAATATTAAGTATCCTAGGTCTAACTAAACTGTTTGTGCAGAGCAGTTGTAATGGCTTTATCGTGTTTTGATAAGGTCGGTAACGTCTCAGCGTTTGGTTCCCTACTACTAATCTCTAAGAACAGAAAAGCAAAACCGACAATACGCGCCTATGGCTGTTATTACAAAGCAAAACCGTAATCGAGATCTTCCCACCATCAACGAACGCATTCGATTCCCCAAAATTCGGGTGATCGACACGGACGGCGGCCAGCTTGGCATTATGACTCCGAGTGAAGCCCTAGACCTTGCAGAGGAAAAAGATCTTGATTTAGTCCTGGTTAGTGATAAAGCCGATCCTCCGGTTTGCCGGATTATGGACTACGGCAAGTTCAAGTTTGAACAGGAAAAGAAAGCTCGTGAGGCGCGCAAGAAGCAGCACACTTCCGATGTCAAGGAAGTGAAGATGCGCTATAAGATTGACGACCATGATTACCAGGTGCGCGTAAAGCAGGCCGAGCGCTTCCTTAAAGCAGGGGACAAGGTTAAGGCGACGGTGATGTTCCGAGGTCGAGAAATTCAGCACGTCGATCTTGCGGAAACATTGCTAAAGCAGCTTGCAACGGATTTGAAAGACCTAGCAGAAGTGCAGCAAGCCCCCAAGAAAGAAGGTCGCAATATGATGATGATGCTAGCGCCAAAACGCTAAGAGTTGGTCTAGGACGCGATCGCCCATAGTTCACCAGAAAAGCCGCGCACTGCGTGGCTTTGTTCTGTGTTAGCAGGCTCCCATGAGCATCACCGTTTTTGCAGACTGAAATTGAGCGATCGCCCTTCCGTATCCGTCCAAGGTTGCTCGACTAGATCGACCTGCATACAGTCGCAAAATGCCTGTTTTAAGGCAGAAATCACCACCGCCACGGTTTGATCAAAAGAGAGCGATCCCAAAGGATCAGGAAGGGTCGGCATTCGATACGCGGCTTCTGGCTCATCGGGGAAGACGGCTCGATACAAGTCCAGATCGGTCGCTAAACGAATAGAACCATGCTGCAAGATGGCATTTCCTCGCCGGAGTTGGGCACTGCCGATCAGCTTTGTGCCATCTGGTAACACTAGATCCGCCACCGTTGCCGTGCCAAAACAGTTGGGATTGTGAATGTAACCGCGACCCGCCTGACCGTAGGTGAGCGTTACACCGAGCGATCGCCATCCTGCAATCAAAAATTCGCAAATCCGCTGATAGGCCTGCATTCGGCTACCTTCAAACCCGGATCCAATCACGGCATAGGTCAGATCGCCTTGGTGCAGCACGGCTCGTCCTCCACTGGGACGACGCACCCGGTCAAGGGTCTGCCCCTGCCATTGCAGATTGTGCCAATGCTCAGGATACTGACGCTGATGGTATCCCAGGGAAATCGCGGCAGGGTTCCACGTATAGAACCGCAGCGTCGGGGGATGCTGCCCGTGGCGATGCTGATCCAGGAGCCAAGTATCGATCGCCATTTGCAGGGTTCCCGACGCTGCGAGGGGGGAAATGTAGCGCCAGGGGGCCTTATGCGCCAAACTCAGCCTGCAACGGGTCGTCGTTTTCGTCGGCGATCATGGCAACCATGGTGATATTGCGAGAAATCTCCGCTGGGGAAAGTCCCGCTACGGTGCGGGCGGCGGAAACAATGACCTGATTATTGACAATACCGAAACTGGCCTCAAACGTAGAGTTGCCATTCATTTCCATGAGTTTCCGCAATAGGGCAGGCTCATCCTTGGCAGGCAAGCTCATCACGGGTGACCAGACCTTCAGAATGTCATCGTCTGTGGTTCCGGTCAGCATTACAAAGACATCTACCGATCCGTACTTAAACGTCCATAGATAATGGTCGTCCGTATGACTTACCATTGCGGTTTGGTCTTCTTCGAGGCTGGAAATGACCGTTTCAATGATTTCTACATAATCCATTGCAAGCGTTCCTTCTTCAACAGAGGTCTGATTGGCGGTAGATTCGAGTGTTGCGTTGCTAACAACCATAGGTTCTTGATGACTATGACCATTTTTGGGGTGTTTCCACCAATCTACTGCGAGTTTATGGAAGTTGTTTGAAATTGTCGTCAACTTTTCATGTTTCGTAGGGTAATTTAAGTTGGAAGAACGGCAATGGGCTGTTGCGCTCTACCCGTCCCAACAACTTTGGCAGTGTTATGTCTCTGGTTAGTGTTGTGATTCCGGCCTATAACTGCGATCGCTATCTTCCGCAGGCGATTGCCAGCGTGCAGCAGCAAACCTATCCCCACTGGGAAATTATCGTTATCGATGATGGCTCCACGGATCAGACCCAAGCGGCGATCGCCCCCTACCGCTCCGATATTCGCTACGTCTACCAGAAGAATCAAGGCGTTTCTGCTGCTCGCAATCACGGCATTGAATTGGCCCAAGGCGAGTGGATCGCGTTTCTGGATGCTGATGACTTCTTCTTCCCCGACAAACTCGCGGCTCAAGTCGCAATGTTCTACGACCAGCCTGACTTAGGCATTGTCCACAGTGGCTGGCAGCGGGTGACTGCCGATGGCGAGTTCATCATGGATGTGAAACCCTGGGAGCAGGTGCCAGTCCTCAATCTGGAAAGCTGGCTACGTTGGAAGCCCGTTCTCCCTAGTGCCATGATGTTTCGGCGTGAGTGGCTCGTCAAGGCAGGCGGCTTTGACCCTCGATTTCCACCCGCAGAGGATACAGAACTTACCCTCCGCCTCGCCCGCTTAGGATGCAAAGCAGACTGGCTCAAGCAGGTGACCGTCGGCTATCGCCAGCATGATCAGAGCGCTATGTCTAAAGGATTGCCCCAGGCGCGATCGCTCGCAGCGGTGATTGATGATTTCTTTAGCCATGGCGATATTCCAGAGTACCTCCGACGGCAAGAATCCCAGATTCGCTATCACACCTTGGTTTGGATTGCCTGGTATCTCTACACCAGCGGTCATCCCACTGAAATGCGCGAGTACCTAGAACGAGCCATTCCCCACAGTCCCTACGTGGGCATTGAAATGCTAATCCACTGGGGTGATAGCTTTGACGGTTTCTCGCGCAGTTGGGGCATGGAGTTTGATGCGTCCGGTCTCGCGCAATCTCAGGAGTGGCGAAACTGGATCAGGGCGATCGCCGCTGCATGGCAGAAACAGCGTGTTCCCATCACTGAGGCTCACCCCGAACTAATTTAACTGAGACCGAAATCGATTAATACTCACCCCCAAAAACAGCGCTGCAAAAATAACGAGGGCAATAATGTGAATCCACAATGCCTCTACACCAACCCCTTTGAGAATTAAACTCCGGACAATCTGAACATAGTGACGGAGAGGGTTAAAGAAAGAGAGGGCGCGAAAGAAAGTGGGCATGGTTTCAATAGGGGCGATCGCGCCAGAAAGCTGAATTAGCGGCACGTTGAAGAAGAAAGAGATGAGAACGACCTGCTGCTGATTTTCCGCCAGCGTCGCCAGAAGAATGCCAATTCCGATGCAAACAAAGAGATAGAGCGCTGAAAGGCTCAAAAATAGACCATAATTTCCCCGAAAGGGTAGATTAAACACAAATCGTCCTAAGGCTGACGCCAGCAGCACATCCCCCAACAGCAGCACAAACAATGGCACAATTTTCGCCATCAAAATTTCCCATCCTGCTGCCGGAGTCATCAGCAATTGCTCCAACGTGCCCAGACTTTTCTCCCGAATCACGGTGGTAGAGGACACTAAGGATCCTGTGAGAGTCAGCACCACACCAATCACCCCCGGCACAAAGAACCAACTGCTGAGCAGTCCCGGATTGTATAAAAAACGCACCTGGGTTTCGACTGGACGCGGGGGCGATCGCCCACTCGGTACAGGGTTGAGGGTCTGGTTGTATTGATTAATAATTTGCTTTATGTAGCCCTGGGCAATGCCTGCCGTATTGGCATCCACCCCATCAACTAAGACCTGGACGTGAGTTTCTTTCTTTTCCCCAAGGGTTTGGCTAAAGTCGGGCGGAATTACTAGTCCGGCATCGATCTTGCCGGTGCGTACCTGTTCCTCCAGATCCGCTCGCCGATCTGCGTAGTCTTTGACTTTAAAGACATCGTTTTCCACCAACGCAGACACCAAGGCGCGACTATCTGCCGTGCGGCTGTAGTCCAGCACGCCCAGCCGTAACCCGGTCACCTCCGGGTTTAAGGCCAAGCCAAAGACGAGCAGTTGCACCGTTGGTGGAAACAGCAGCAAAAAAACGATCTGTTTATTCCGCAGAATTTGCTGAATTTCTTTGATCATCAACGCCCAAAAGCGGGATTGGAAAAACTGTTTCAGGTAATACATTCTGTTGTCCTAGTCCGAAAACTGCATCCGACCAAGAATGCGGGTCGCCATCCGAAAAAAGAATCCACCCAACAGGGCGATCGCCAACGGTGCCAACCCCACCCCCGCCCATCCCGTGCCGCGCACGAGGGCATCGCGGGTGATCGCAATGTAGTAGCGAGCGGGAATCACATTGGAGACCAAGGAGAGGGGAAAGGGTACATTTTCAAGACGGTAGATAAAGCCAGAGAGCAACAGAGCCGTCAGAAATCCAACAATGGCAGTGCCCTGGACTGCCCCCGTCTGATTCCCAGCCCGTGCCCCGACAAAGAGGCCGAAGGCGACGGCTGCCGCTAGGAAAACGCCCGTACCCACAATTAACGTAGACGGATCCCCCCGGAGGCGAATGCCAAATAGAAGGGCTGCCACCGCTAAGGTCACAACGGCTTCCCCAGTGGCAATGATCAAGTAGGCTAATTCTTTACCCAATAACCATTCCGTGGCACTGAGATCCGATGCGTAGATTTGCACAATCGTACCTTGCTCTTTTTCGCGGACGAGGGCGATCGCCGTCAACATGGACGGAAACACCCATAAAATCACGCCAAAGATTCCAGGAACAATGTAGAGGGCTTCTTCTCGACCGGGATTGAACCATAGCCGTACCTCCGCAACGACCTGGGCACGCGGCTGATCGGGCATCAGGTGGTTCGTCTGGCTGAAAAACTGGGTGACGGCTCGAATGCCATTCTGAATCACACGGGCGTT
>JACYMB010000016.1 GCA_015272205.1 Synechococcales cyanobacterium T60_A2020_003
GGTTTGCCGCTCAACTCCTCGACCACCCACTGCCCCAGCACAGATTCTTCGATCCAGAAGGTGAGGCTTCCCCTAGCCTTCAATCCAGCGTTATACTCTGACCAGTTGCGGATGCGGTATTGAGGTTTCATGGCAGGTTTTATATGTGATAACTGAAATTTACCATGCCTCTCCTGCCCGCAACCCCTCTTTCATGCAACAACGCCTAATCCGATTGTAAAAATTGTAATACCGATGGCGATCGCCCGCGCATTGGGTTTCAAGATGTCTTGCTGAGCAAACTGAGGCATCACCTCATCGTGATGCACAATTGGCCCCGCAATAAGTTGAGGGAAAAAAGTTACGAACAAGCAATATCGCAAGAAGTTATTGTCCGTAATATGACCTCTATAAACATCAACAATATAGGCAATTTGCTGGAAGGTAAAAAATGAGATTCCTAAGGGAAGAATAATTTGCTTAATGACAATATCTGTGCCAGCGATCGCATTTAAATTTTCAACGAGGAAATTAACGTACTTATAATATCCTAGAAGGCCAACGTTAAAAATAACTCCAAGCACCATCAGAGCTTTTGAGAAACGTAAACTCCTAGATTTAAACGACTGAATACATAGGCCTATGGCATAGTTAATTCCAATAGAGATAAGAATCAAAAAAAGGTATTTTGGATTCCAGTAGCTATAAAAAAATAGTGATGCTAGCGTTAGCCAAGCTAGGGCTAGTGTGTGAGCACCGCTACTCCCAATCGCAAAGAAGACACCGAGAACAATAGGAAGAAAAAAGAAAACGAATTCTAGGGAACTAAAAATCATATCAAGATGACTGACTATGTATGAACCTGGAACGAGAGGCTGTTGCCAAAATCAGCTCTACTACCCAGTAGATATTTGTAAATCAAGATCAGAACTCTCAAGGCTCTCATTGTACAAGAATCTGATAATGACTTTACAACAGCACTTATAGCTACCAAAACCTGGCTGAACATTAGGATTTACTTCAATGAGTTCGCTTAGGAGACTGGGAGCATCCCACATTGAAAATTTATCAATGTTTGGAGTGCGGGCATCTTGCCCACGAGCGGGACGCTCGCACTACCCGGACAAAATTGGGATGCTCCCTAGGAGATTTAGCTACACCTAAAGACATGAGACTGTCCTATTCTAGTTTCTAGGCTATGTTACGCGATCGCAAACTTTACCGGAATTATACCGAAACGGTGGGAGAGAGAACTCTGATATTTTCGATATGGCTGATTTTAATGGCAAGTCTTCTATCGGTTTCCTGAGCACTATAGCAAACGACAATATTGCGTCAGCAGGAGAAATTTCAGCTTAGCGCTACCATTGCATGGAGCAACTTTACACTCGTTCTTGAAGACACTCATTCCTGAAGAACGGTTAACCCCCAGTTTTGAGGATGTGCTTCGCCTCACGGCGATTGCTACGCGGATACAGCGCTAAAAATTTGGAGTTTTGCGTTCGATGATTTTGAATCCATCTTTCACACCTGTCTCCGTGCGATCGCATCTCACCCGGATCGGAGCCAGTGTGCTTCTGAATCTAGGACTAATGCTGGGGTTGGGATGTAGAGCAGAGGCCGCAGAGCGACTAACGGTCTATGTTGGCCCGCTGCAGTTTTCTGTTTCGGTGAATGCATTGGATAAATTTGCAACTGGGGGAGAAGCGACGGGGGATCTAGCGCTGATTATGAATCGGCTAGATGATGAAACCCAAGTGGAAATCCGCAGGTTTTTGCAGACTTCGGTTGATAATTCGCCTGTCGTTGTGGCCCAGTTTGCCTACTCGGCGATGGGCGAAGATCTGTTACAGCGAATTGGAACTCTGATTCAAACCCAGAGCGGCATTAACGGATTCCATGCCATACGAGCGGCCTTAATCCTGGCGGCGGCTGATGAAGCAGAGGGATTAACTTTGATCAATGTTTTGCGCCAGTTTCTGAGTTCTGACCTTCGTATCAATCTGGCATCCGTTGAGGGTTTGGTTAATGAAATTGAGTTGTTATCAAGTGAGCGAGAGAGGATGGTAGAGGCGATCGCTCAGCAGAGTGAACAAATGGCCAGTCAGATCCCGTTCATGCCTGAAGAAGATGCCCCTGATCTCCGTCAACCCGGTGCTTATTCAGTCCGTCAGTATGAACTTGCAGTTCCGATTCCTCCCCTGGCGATCGCTGCTGATGCCTCCATCCAGAATGAAACTGGGGAGACGCTGGTTGCCGATCTCTATCTCCCTCAAGAGGTTGACCAATCAGTTCCGCTGGTAGTCGTCACCCATTCTTTGGCCTCAACGCGATCGCGCTTCCGCTACTGGGGGGAACATTTGGCGTCCCACGGTATTGCGGTCGTGATTCCTGAGCATGAAGGGAGTAATGCCGCTTACTTGGAAGCCTTGATGCGCGGCGAACATCGGAACTTGATTGATACGGTGGAGTATCCCCGGCGCATTCATGAAATTTCGAGTTTGCTTGATGCCCTGCAACAACATCCAGAGTTTAGTTCGCAGCTCAATTTTGAGCAGATTGGCGTGATCGGAACCTCCTATGGCGCAACGGTAGCCTTGGGACTAGCTGGGGCTGAACTCAATCGCGATCGCCTCCAAACGCAATGTGTACCTGATGACCTGACCCTCAATCTCTCGACGTTGTTGCAGTGTCGAACCAATGGTTTACCAGAGGGAGACTATACCCTGCGCGATCCTCGGATTCGGGCGGTTATTGCTATGTTTCCACCGACCAGTGTCATTTTTGGCCCGGAGGGCTTGAGCCAGATTGACGTTCCGACGATGGTTGTGTCAGCTAGCGAAGACCAGCTTGCCCCGGCTGTAGAAGAACAGATTCGTCCCTTTCAAGGAGCGAGTTTAGACGATTGGTATTTGGTGATGCTTGACCCTGCGAATCACTATATCCTCAATGCTGTTGGCTCGGAGGATAAAGCCCCAGACTTTTTGCAAAGCAGTCGCCCAGATCCGGCCATTGGTCGAAGTTATATCCAGGCTCTCAGTGTTGCTTTTTTCAAAACCTATTTGGGGGAAGGGGAACTCAATCCTGGCCATCCCATAGATTACAAAGATTATTTGAGTGCTAGCTATGCGGAATCGATCCGCCAAGATGCGCTGAATTTTTATATGCTCTCTGCTTCAGAGATACCCATTGATGAACCTTGAACCAAGCGATCGATCACCATTGCAGTCTGAGCGGTAACTGAGGACGACAATCGAGCGATCGCCCTTGCCGACCGTGATCAAACGCTACGGTTGCCAGAGGTTCTGATGCAGGGTGAACGTGAACGATGCCTTCTGTATCAAGGGTCGTTGCGGCATCAGATAGAGGGGCTTGCTGAACAATGTCAATGTGAACCTGGGTGATTTCTCGACAACCACAGGCATGCTCAAGCGGTTGCTGGCGATCGCCCATCAACTGATCCGGGCGTTTGCCGAAGGGAATTACAAAGATGAGCGGTTCTGCAGGATGCGTAGAGGCTGCAATGTCGATTTGCAGAGAGGCTGGTAGATAGGGTGGCGCATAGGCCACTGTGGTAAACGGTATGGAAATGGACTGTCCCCTAGGTCGAAGACTAACGCCAAAGGGGGAATATCCGGTTTCGCGATGGCGCGATCGCTCCCATAGGCGAGTTGGCCGAATCTCTGGCTGTTGAACCTCTTCGGTATTCTCAATCCATAGGAATTCCAGCATGGCATTGGGGAAAAAGAGGCGACGGTTGGTGGTTCCCTGTCCCGGATGACGATTCGACGATCCCTCCGTGAATCCGCAGGACAGGATCGTATCGACATCTGGTGCACCTGTATCGCAGCAGATGAAGAGATGATCAAATTCGAGCGTCATAGAATTCAGAGATCTTTACATGAGACTGCATGAGGATTTCACAGTTTAACTCCCCCGAACATACGGGTTCAGGGAAGGAAAATGCCTGCAAAACCTCGGGGTGGATCTCGCCAAACTGTCCCACAATCTGTTGATCAATAATCACGGATGCTGCCCGACCCGGAATGTAGTAACTGGCATCACATTCGACCAGCGTATAGTCAATCCTCAAGGCATGGAGTAGAGTCTGAATATAGGATTTGGCGATCGCAAAGGAAGCACGGGCATCCAAACTGGCAAATCCCCATAGGAAGGTTTCCTGAATCGATCCGTCGGATTTAAGGTTCAAGACTTCACCGATTTCATAAATATTGATCGGTTTAGGGGCGTTGATGTTGCGCGACAAAATCTCTAAAAGACCAGCCTGTAGCGTAGTGCGGGTAGCGCTGTAGGTGCGGCTCTTGGCATTTGCGGTTTGCACGTAGGTGGATGAAAAGTGTTCCAAAAGATCGGGAGCGGTGAGGATGTAGCTTTTGACCTCCATTAATCCCATCCGCTGCGCCCAATCGCCAACCTTAAGCACAAAGCTTCGTAACCGATCGGCTTCCCCTGTGTAGAACTTGAGACTGGTGAAATCCGCTTGCAGATTTTCAATCCCCACCGCGACTAGGAGATCCCCGGCAATGTCGATCTGGCTAAAGATATCGGTACGATAGGTGGGTACGCGCACGATATCGGTTCCGGTAGGATGTAGATCCATCCGTTCAAGATAGAGTCCAAGATCCTGTTTAGGAATAGAAGTACCAATGACTTCGTTGAGGAATTTAGCCGAGAAAGGGATCTCTTTGCGCGTTAGGGAAGGGGTAACTTGGGTTCCATCCGGAGTGGCGATCGCCACCGTTTTGACCTGGGCACCCGTATCCAAAAAGTTATGCGCCAGGATATTAATCGTGTCCATCACTGTTTGCTGCAAGATTCCCGTGACATCGATGAACAGGTTGCGCGTTTCGGCGGTGACGGCTCCGATTCCTTCGGCATTAATAATGGGAGGTAGGGAGAGAATCGTGTCCCGCTCGTCCATTAGCACCGGAACCTGATCCTGGGTCGGTAACGTTGAAGCATAGAGATGTCCCGACGGATGATCCGTCAGAAGCTGGCGTGCGGTCATGGGGCGATCGCCCTTGAGGGGAACAAAGCTTAGCGCATCGGAATTGACAGCCACATAGCGGAGATCGCCCCAAATCTGATCCAGATCGTAGACCCCAATGGCGATCTTTTTCCGCTGTCGTCCAAAGGTTTGGGTGACCTTTTCCTGAAACTGAATCAGGGCTTCGAGTCCACCATCTCCTAAATCTGCATTTTCAACGACTAACGCCGCAATACAGGGACGAAGAGACTCGACCGTTGGCGAGACATGGATCGTGCGTCCTGAGGCTTCTAATTGATCAGGAATGGTGCGAGGGATCTGGTTATAGATGTTAATCGCCCGGGTGAACCCTTCGGCAGCAAGGAGATCGGGACGTTCTGCCGTCACTTCAACTTCAAGCTCTTGCTCCCGTAGAACAGCATCTAAACCGTAGCTAAAAGCCTGCTTTTCAAGCTGAGCGGGCGACGTTTGGGTGAGGCGAGTTAGGTAGGCCAGGGGAAAGGTAACGGTAGGCATGGCGAGTGAGGGTAATAGAGATGAGCTTTCAATAGAGGTGGCGTGACGTCCGAAGTATAGTCTTTGCGGATTATCGGAATTGGATCTCTGGCCCAATCAGATCGGAGAGGGAGTCGATGCCGTAGAGGAGCATGGCGATACGTTCCAGCCCTAACCCCCAGGCCACAGTCGCCTTGTCACCGCATCCCAAGGGTTCCAACATCTCCGTACGAAATAGACCTGAGTTGCCCACTTCGATATAGCGATCGCTGGGTGAGTGGTAGGCCAAGACTTCCAACGATGGTTCCGTGTAGGGGTTGTAGGTGGGTTTGAAAATGAGATCTTTGAATCCCAAGCGTCCGTAAAAGTAGGTGAGATATCCCATCAAGGTTCGGACACTGAGCAATTCACCCACCACAACGCCTTCAATCTGATGAAACTCTGCGAGGTGCGTGCGGTCTACGCTTTCATTACGGAACACTTTATCAATGGAAAAGTATTTGCCGCTTTGACCCTGAAGTTGGTGAAGCTTGCGAGCGGTGGAGGTGGTGGTGTGGGCGCGGAGAATAGCACGACTGGCTTCTTCTTCTGTCCACTGTCCGCCGTAGGTGGATTCATGGGTGGATTTGACATGCTTCACCAGTGTGGGATCATCGGGCAGATCAACGTGCTGGGGATTGGCGAGATAGAACGTATCTTGGACTTCGCGGGCGGGATGGTCTTGGGGGGTAAAGAGAGCATCAAAGTTCCAAAACGACGACTCTACAATATAGCCAGACATTTCATCAAAGCCCATATTCAGGAAAATGTTGCGGATATGCTGGATGCACTGAGTCAAAATAGAGGGACGACCGTAGCCCACATCGGGAACCTGGTCGTGAATGTTGTAGGGCTTTAACTCGACGGTGCGCCAGTCACCAGATAGGATTAAATCACTCGTTAAGATCGTGACCACGGGACGGAGATCTAGTTCACGCAGCGATCGCTCTACCGTTAGGGCGTAATCCTGATCTACAACTTGGGTAATGTAGGACTGCTGCTGTAACCAGTCTAATTGGGGCGATCGCTCTGGAATGGTGTCTGCGTGGGCGATCGCCTCGAAGAGAGCCTGTCGTTGGGGATAGAGTTTGAGACGTTCTGAATTGAGAACCTTAATCTGCTTAATACCGTCCAGATCCAGAAGCTCAACCGCCTGTTCCTTCCGCAGTGCCCCAAAATTAATGCTGAATTTTTCCCCCAGTTCGGTTTGTAGGGTCGATAGACCACATACTCCTTGAAGGAGATAGGCCGCCAAGGTCGCCCCCGGAATCGCACCATCTAAATCTCGTCCCTTTGGGGTTAACTCCCAATGGGTTTGCGATCGCTCCTGCCACTGTACATATCCATCCAGTGCCCCGCTCAGCAAAAATCCTTTAATGAAATTGAAATCAAAACCATGCTGCTCACAGAGCGATCGCAGACTGGGAACCGTATCCTGAATCTGGAGCAGTTGCAAAAACTGCCGCTGTTTTCCCGTGAGTTGGGTGAGATCAAGGGTGGCGATCGCATCAGACATAGTGGGGTGCCCCTATCGTGGTTAGCAGATGGAAGCAGGTCTAAGGCTCACCATTCATGTACTGTGTAGGCTTAGACCTAGATAGTCTTGATTGTATAGCAGAGAGAGTTTGAGCGCTGGATAACGCTACGGATATTCACCCAAAAATAGAGGAGTGAGCAATATCCACTCCTCTATCCCGCTATGTCCTGATAACGTCTACTCCATCAATAAGCCGTCAGCAAGGCCAACGCCTTAAGTGCTCTAGATCGCGATCAGATCGTCTAATGAAACCGTCTGGAAGCTGCCAGCCTTCAAGTCATCGGCACTCACACCGCTAATCTTCGCTAGTACTTCATCGCCTGAAGAGATCGTGGTCTTATTGCCCTTGCCTCTCGATTTCAGGGTGAGATCGGCAAACTCTAGGTCAATTAATCCAATCGTGTCACGACGGGTCTTGAAGCTCACGATCTGATCGATGCCGCCACCAGTTTCTAGAACAAAGAGATTGTTACCGCTGTTGTCGATGAGGCGATTGCTCCCCTTACCACCGACCAGCACATCATCATCCTTGCCACCGAGCAGGCGATCATCTCCAGCATTCCCCAGGATGACATCATCTCCCGCTAAACCGTTCAGTACGTCATCATCGGCTTTGCCTTTGAGCAGATCATTGTCGGCGCTACCCTCTAGGAGGTACGAACCCCGCAGCACCTGATCGTCACGCGCATCTAAATTTTGAATACGCGCATCTTTCCGAGGGCCAACATCGCGTCCCTTAAACGGCTGATCGCTGAAGTTCTTAATCAGGTATTCCGCTAAGGCATCCTGCTCCGTTCCGTTATCTGCAAACCGAGCTTTACCCGTTTGTACCTCGTCTTCAACGAGATCGACGATATCTGTTCCTACGGCGGGGAAGGGGTAACCATCGCCACCGTCTGCCAAAAAGCCGAGCGTGACCATGCGAATCTCCCGGTCTGGATCGCCAACAACCTTACCGTTTTTGACCACCACATCCAGGATACGTCCCTGTTCATCCACGATCGCCAAATTGCGAATTCGCTCACCCGGCGTGATCACGTTACCGGACGCATCAAAGGCGATCGCCTGCCGGGATGCATCAAAACTAAAGGACATGCCGCCCACTTGGGGAAAGCGGCCCGGTGTTTCGCCCGGAGCCGTCCCGGCAACACCATGTTCCATCAAAATCTTGAGTCCTTCTGCTGTGACTGTTACGAGAGAAAGACCATTGTTGAACCGGAGTGCATTACTGATGTCCAGTTGAGAAATATCCCCTTCCACTTTGCCCGCCAACTCATTTTCCTGAGGAGGAAGTTTTTGGAGATCCTTGGGATCGGTCGATCCGGTCGGGAAGGAGACGATGCCGATGTTATCGCGGATGCCGCCCCCGTTTTTAAGAGAGACCAACACCGAGGAATCTGTTTTCTTTGCCTCTGCTAGGTTGGCATCCGCACTGAGGTTCCCTAGATTGGTTTCCTGGGTGCGAACATCGGCGCGTGTCCCGTTGAGGAAAAACTTAGTTTTGCCCGTGAGGGTTCCGTCCTGGGCCACAATGACCTCTCGTAGGGCATCGGTCAGCGCCACAATTTCAGGATCTTCTAACCCCTCTCCCCCAACGCGAGTGACCCCTGCTTCGTCGGTGGCGTAGGCGCCACTCACGTCGTCGTCGATGCTATCCGGATCAATCACACCATTGTCGTCAAACGTAACGACTAATTGCCCGACGTACTTATAATTGCCATCGGTGTTAACCACAGCGATGGGTTTATCCGAGGCAGAGGTTTCCAAAATCGGGTACGCCCCACCGACGCTGTCGCCTGCCCGCAGGGTATCCGTATCGTCTGCCAGCAGCGTATTTGATCCGCCTGCAATAATGACATCAACACCACTGAGCAACTTTGCTAGCTCTCGTTCAATTGAAAGCTGCTGCATGTGCGCCAGCAAAATGATGTGGTTAATGCCTTGTCCGGTCAGCGCATCCACCGCGTCTTGAATTTCGTCGGCAAGGGCTTGGAGTTCAGCAGGTGTAGGGTCGGCACCGAAGGGAGAGGGGGAAATGGTTACGCCACCCGGCGATGAAATAGTTCCTAGCGTCGGTGTCGTTGCGCCAATGACCCCAAAGTTGGTGCCATTGACATCAAGGACGACACTGCCCGTGATGGAATTGCCTTGGGGCGTTTTGCCATCGGGAACAACGAAATCGGCTAGCGCTGCATCAGTGCTAAAATCTAGGTTGGTGCTGAGATAGGGAAAATTCGTTCCCGTATAGGTTCCGTCTGCCGTGATCAGATCGGATACAAGGGACGTACCTAGATCAAATTCGTGGTTACCAAAGGCGATTGCCTGAAAGCCCAATTCATTCTGAATCAAAATATCAGCCCGACCCAATGCGCCTAGGTCAAACCCAGCGACAGGTTCATCAATGAATGAACTGGCGAGTAAAAATGGCCCTGGAATGTAGGCATCGCCAGACGAGAGCGTGAGCGTGCCATCTGCCCCAACATCCTGCCCTCTGAGGGCGTTCAGAACGGCTGAAAATCGAACTGCATCGTCTAAAGCGGGAATTCCAGCTTCCTGATCGGAGGCATGAAGCAGTTGTAGTGTGAAAGCCATAACCAACAATATCCTCGTGGTAGTACGGACGATTCGGGCGAATGAACCCCACCTTTCACAAATCCCACAGTCTTCTTAATGTTTCTTAATTATTTGGTTAATGAGCCACTACTATTCCGTTAAGAAATGGTCGTTGACGAAGTGTCTGAGGTGATCTCAGGTCAGAACCTACCCCTTCGGCGTTCCTACCCAAAAGGACGGAGATTGCGATCGCACTTTAAGATTTGTTGTTTGATAATGGAACAGTGTACCCCTTTGTTGTGGCTGTTGTAGATCCTACTGTTGACTGCTTTGACTCCGACGACTCCGACCGACCTCGCGACGCTTCAAACCGAAACGCTGAACCTCCTAGAATGGCATCGCCTGGGTCAGCACTTGGCGACCTTTGCCAGCACCAAGCTGGGAGCGATCGCCGCACGACAACTCCCCATTCCCCAAACACCAGCAGAAACCCAAACGCTACTGGCGCAAACCAAAGAAATGTATGCCTTGGAACAGTCGCTGATTGGGGGACTGAAGTTTGACGGTGTGCAGGATATTGGCGATGCCCTGGAACGGGCAGAACGTCAGGGTTTGCTGTCGGGCAATGAGCTATTGGCGATCGCCACCGCTCTGTCGGGTGCCCGTCAACTCCGCCGCACGATCGATAGTCAGCCCGATTTGCCTGTGCTGCAAGATCTGGTAGCCGATCTGCGAACCTATCCCGAACTCGAACAGTGTATTCATTACTGTATTGACGACAGCGGCAAAGTTACCGATCGCGCCAGTCCTAAACTAGGCGGAATTCGAGAGCAGATCCGCGAACTGCGCGATCGCATTTACGACACCCTGAACAAACTTCTGCAACGCCATGGCAACGCGATCCAGGAATTGGTGATCACCCAACGGGGCGATCGCTTTGTGATTCCGGTCAAAGCCCCCCAAAAAGATGCGATTCCCGGCATTGTCCACGATGTTTCTGCCAGTGGCGCAACCTTGTATATCGAACCGCAGGCGATCGTAAACACTGGAAACCTGCTGCGTCAGCGCTGGCGACAGGAACAGGTGGAGGAAGAAGCGGTGCGGCGGACGCTGACCGATCAGGTGGCAGAAGTAAAGCCAGACTTAGAAGAACTCTTGGCGATCGCCACCACCCTCGATCTCGCCACCGCCCGCGCCCGCTACTCCCTCTGGCTAGAGGCCAATCCCCCCCGATTCACCAACCTGGATGACGACGGCAATCTCCAGCCGATTCCCGCCGAGCAAACCCTCCTTCGTCAACTGCGCCATCCGCTCCTAGTTTGGCAGCACCAGCATGAGGACGGCGCAGAGGTGGTTCCCATCGATCTGCGGATTCAACCGGAAATCCGCGTGGTTGCCATCACAGGGCCGAACACCGGAGGCAAAACGGTCACGCTCAAAACCCTCGGCCTCGCTAGCCTGATGGCCAAGATCGGTCTGTTTGTCCCTGCACGGGAACCCGTAGAGATGCCCTGGTTTGATTCCGTCCTAGCCGACATTGGCGACGAACAATCCATCGAGCAAAGCCTATCCACCTTTTCCGGCCACATCCGCCGCATCAGTCGCATTCTGAACGCGATCGCCCCTACCGCCACGGAAGATCCAATCTCCGCCCCTACCCCTCCCGACCTGACCCCATCTCCTGACATCCCCACCCCTTCCCCCCTTCCCCCCTCCACCTCTCTTGCCAACGCCCTCATCTTGCTAGACGAAGTTGGAGCCGGAACCGATCCGTCTGAAGGCAGTGCCTTGGCGATCGCCCTACTTAACTATCTTGCGGATCATGCGGCGTTGACCCTGGCGACGACCCACTTTGGCGAACTGAAAGCCCTGAAATACGAGGATAATCGGTTTGAGAATGCCTCGGTGGAATTCAACGATGTGACCCTTTCCCCTACCTATCGCCTGCTGTGGGGGATTCCCGGTCGCTCGAATGCGCTGGCGATCGCCCAACGTCTGGGACTGAACGAAACCGTGATCGACCAGGCACGGCAGCACGTGGGATTGAGCGCATCGGATGATGTGAATCTGGTGATTTCGGGACTGGAAGCTCAGCGACGCCAGCAGGAGCAGAAAGCCGCAGAAACGGCTAAATTACTGAAACAGGCGGAACGATTGCACGATGAAGTATCCCGAAAAGCGGCAATGCTTAAAGAACGGGA
>JACYMB010000017.1 GCA_015272205.1 Synechococcales cyanobacterium T60_A2020_003
ACTGAAGGAAACGCCTTATTCTCAATACGGTGTGCTTCTTGCTGTGACCAATTACAACCAGGCAGCGATGACCGCATTACTGACAACGAAGCAACGGGAGACCATGTTATTGCCTTAACGGGGTTTGTCGATTCGACAATACATATCCTCGAATGCAATGCAGAACAGCGCTAGAGGCAGATTCGGATCTAGGTCTCTACGCCTCGCTAGAGGCTAACTCAGGGGCGTCTACACCTTGGGATTCTTCATAGGGAAGCCCGGTCACCTCGTGATAAACCTTGTCATATTCCACGGCTGACTTTGTCCAGCTAAAGTTTTCACGCATACCGCGTTGTTGGAGCTTTCGCCACGGCTCTTTGTACTGGAAGCCTTCCCAGGCTCGCACCATGCAGGTGTATAAGTCTAAAGGTTCGTAGCGATCGAAGCAGTATCCCGTTCCAGTTTCGTTGGTGGGGTCGTGGTGGGTAACCGTGTCTACGAGTCCGCCTGTCCGCCGAACGATGGGAACTGAGCCATACCGTAAGGCAATCAACTGGCTGATCCCGCAGGGTTCAAAGCGGGAGGGCATCAGGAACGCATCGGTGCCTGCATAAATACCCCGTGCCAGGGTGTCGTTATAGAGCAGGTAGGCAGCAACCCGTCCGGGATAGCGAGAGGCGACTTGCCAGAGCTGGGTTTCATACTGGCGATCGCCCGTTCCCAGGAACACAAATTGCGCGTTCGTATAGGAAATAAAGCGATCCAGGATCTGCATGACTAAATCCAGACCTTTTTGTTCGACCAATCGGGACACCATTCCCACCAAGAAGGCTCCGGCATTGACCTCAAGACCGACTTCTTCCTGAAGGGCAATCTTGTTAGCAATACGTTTCTCGATGGTGTCAGCGCTGTAGGTTTGTGCCAGGTGTTTATCGGTTTCCGGGTTATACAAATTCGTGTCAATGCCGTTGAGAATACCGTTTAAATTTCCACTGACAAAGGACATCAGCCCTTCTAAGGTTTCGCCATATTCGACGGTTTGGATCTGCTGGGCATAGGTGGGGGATACGGTGGTGACTCGGTTCGCAAACTGCACTGCTGCGGCCATCGTGTTATGTCCCTGCATATACCACGGACACCAGGTCATTTTTTCCAATCGCCAGCGCCACGGCCCTTGGTAGGCAAGGTTGTGGATGGTGAAAACGGTCGCAATATCAGGATCTTGGTGCATCCACACCGGAATCATGCCCGTATGCCAATCGTGGCAATGGATCACGTTGGGTTTCCAGTAGTTCCAGGCAAACTCAGCGGCTCCGTTGGCAAACAGCGTGAAACGCCAATCTTCCTCTTCGCCACCATAGACGCGACGCGGCCAAAAGGAGGGATGCCCGAAGAGGTAGAGCGGCACATCGGTTCCGGGGAAAAGCGTTTCGTACACGGAGAAATTCTGAAACATGGCCGAGCCACGCCAGACGGGTTCGTTGGGAATGTCGAGCTTATCGGGCATAAACCCGTAGTAGGGGATAAATAGGCGGACATCATGCCCCATCTGCCGCAGCACCTTCGGTAGGGCACCGACTACATCTCCCATGCCTCCCACTTTTGCGAGGGGCGCTGCTTCCGCTGCAACAAATAGAATTCGCATCTGGTTTTGTCTCTCAATTCGTTTTGAACCGTCTAGAACCAGTCTAGAGGGCTACGGTACTTGTGCATAGGTGTCGGAAGGGGTTTCAAAGAGAGAGCGATCGCCCTCTTTACGAAACGCGATCGCCCAAGACAGATCAAACTGGGATTAACGACTACGAGCGCTGAACCTCGGCCAGAATTTCGTCCAGAATCTCCTGTGCGCCCTGGTCACGCAGTTTGAGTGCGAGAGTGGTTCCCAGTTGCTCCGCATCGGTTGCGGCACCAGAGACTTCATCCTTAATCAGGCGCTTCCCATCAAGACTAGCCACCAGTCCCGTGAGGGTCAAGCTATCCCCATCAATAACAGTATGCACACCGATGGGAACCTGGCAGCCGCCTTCAAGTTCCCGCAGGAATGCCCGTTCCGCATAGCAGCGTAGAGCCGTGGGCTTGTGTTCTAACGCTTTGAGCAGCTCTAGCACTTCTGGATCATCGGCGCGACACTCAATCCCTAACGCCCCTTGACCGACGGCATGGAGGGAAATTTCGGGAGGAAGAATCTGATGGATGCGATCGCCCATTCCCAGACGCTCCAATCCAGCCACCGCCAGAATCAGCGCATCGTACTGACCATCGTCTAACTTCTGGAGGCGGGTGTTGAGGTTACCCCGCACGTCCTTAAATTCCAAGTGGGGGTAGTGGTGACGCAGTTGGGCTAGGCGACGCAAGGAAGAAGTGCCAATCACTGCCCCTTCTGGTAGTGTGGCAATCTGCTTACCTAGATGCTTTTCGTGCAGAACGAGAGCATCAGCAGGATTTTCACGTTCGGTGACGCAGCCTAAAATCAAGCCTTCCGGTAAGCGGGTCGGCAAATCCTTCAAGGAATGAACGGCAAAATCGATGGAGCCGTTCAACATACCAACTTCTAGCTCTTTCGTGAAAAGCCCTTTATCACCAATCTTAGCCAGCGCTACGTCCAGGATGTTGTCCCCCTGGGTGCTCATCGTTTCGATTTCAAACACCCGATTTGGATAGTGCTCCTGGAGGCGATCGCGCACCCAATGCGTTTGAACTAGAGCCAACTGACTCTTGCGAGAACCAATGCGAACCGTGCGAGGCGGACTAGCAACCATGAACCATTCCTGTTTATCAAACCGACTGTAATAACGCCGACAAAAGGGCACGTTTATCTACATTACCCTAGTGCGCTACCCCTAATAGTGAAGACTCCCGTTCCCGCAACATTCCTTTATGGCGAATCTATGGCGATCGCCTTTCCAAATTTGCGGCACACCTACCAGAATTTAGATGGAATGTCTGCTGTGCCTAAAACTCCTCTAGGCTTTGCTAGATCAATGTATCAGGCGATCGCCTCTAGGGTGGCCGAATAGCATACGCAAAGAATTATTAAGCTGTTGCGCGGGTTTTCACGGGCAGGTGGCCTCCGCTAGCTCAGCGCCTCCTGGAAAGCACGGGTCGCCGAATCCTCAATTAAATGTCACAATGGAGTGAATTGATTACCCCAGCAATATCCTGATCTATGGTCTTCAATCCCGATAACACCGATTTTTTCAGTGAGCATATCGAAGACAGTAATCAGATCAATCATCTGCTCAAGTATCTTCAAAACCAGTCGCCCGAAGTCTTAGCGCGGGTTGCACGTTCCGTCACGCCTGAGATTAAGCAAATTATTTCTCAGAATGTGCAAGGACTGGTGGGGGTGTTACCCGCCGAAGGGTTTAGCGTTCAAATTACGACGGATCGCGAGAATTTGGCCGGACTGTTAGCCTCTGCGATGATGACAGGCTACTTTCTGCGCCGGATGGAGCAGCGGATGGAGCTGGAGGACAGAATTAGCGGCTCGATCCTCTCCAGCGATTTCCTGGATCGTAGCGATCGCCCCTCGTCCAGCGATAATTTCGGATTTTAATAGAACCGGAAACCTTACAAACGCTATCTACTCTAGTAAGAGCGACTGATCCAGGATATTCTTTACGATCACGCTATTCAGCTCACAGGGCATAGAAATAGCAGCAGTTATGGAGAACGTATCTCTATACAATCAAGGGCGATCGTGGGTCTATCCCAAACTCATCCTCACGATGGCGTTTTGGGGCGGTACTTTTATTGCGGCTCGGATCGCGGTGCAGACGATGGAGCCATTCGCGGCTGCTTTCTGCCGATTTGCGATTGCCTCCCTCTGCTTGGTTGCGTTAACCCTGCGTCTGGAGGGGAAGTTCCCCCGATTAACATCCCGCCAACTGCCGTTCCTGATCCTGCTGGGTCTAAGCGGCATCTTTGCCTACAATGCGTTTTTCTTTTTGGGGTTGCAGACGGTTCCTGCGAGTCGGGCGGCTCTCATTGTTGCGACTAATCCCGTTTTTATTGCGATTTTCTCGGCGCTGCTGCTCAAGGAACCGTTGACCCGGCTCAAAGGGATGGGGATTGCCCTTTCCCTAACTGGAGTAACGGTGGTTATTTCCGGCGGCAATCCCTTGGCACTATTAGCCGGAGATATGGGACGCGGCGAGCTATATATCCTTGGCTGCGTCTTGAGTTGGGTCGTCTATACGCTGGTGGGTAAACGGGTGATGGGCGAACTGTCTCCCCTCATCACGACAACCTACTCCTGTCTCTTTGGTACCCTGGCGCTGCTCATCGTTGCCCTCTTCCGAGGATTCGCCACGGACTGGACAACCTTTGCACCGGAGGCGTGGATGAGCGTCGCGTATCTGGGGATCTTGGGCACCGCCACAGGGTTCAACTGGTACTACGAAGGCGTACTGGCGATCGGGTCTGCCAAAGCTTCGGTCTTTATCAATCTGGTGCCTGTGTTTGCGATCGCCCTAGCCGCCTTACTGTTAGGTGAATCCATCACGTTACCCTTGGTCATCGGCGGTGCATTGGTAATTTCAGGGGTATATCTCACCAATTGCAGCCGATAATGGCTGGCGACCCATAGCAAGACGTACTCATAATGAGTATGATTAAGAAAGACGCTATTGAATGTTGCCATGCGAATTGAATCTATCCCGATTAACCAAATTCGTCGTCCGCTCTTTCGCCAAAACGACCCCGACAAAGTTCAAGCCTTAATGGAATCCATTCGTGAAATTGGCTTACAAGAACCGATTGATGTGTTGGAAGTAGACGGTCAGTATTACGGCTTTTCCGGTTGTCATCGGTATGAAGCGTGTAGCCGATTGGGGCATGAAACGATTCTCTGTCGGGTTCGGCGTGCGCCTAAGTCGGTATTGCGGATGCACATTGCGTAAGGGTGAAATTGTCTGTACAGGTGGGCTTCGGAGCATCGCGTGAATACTGTACGGGCGGGTTTTGCCGATAGACCTTGCTCCGCATCAAAACTTGACTGCTAAACCCGCCCATAGCGTTAAATTAATGATTGATGCACCGGATCTGAGATGATGTACACCCCTCAACTGCGATCGCACATGGCCTCCGTTGGTATTCCCAGCTTTAAAGCATTGAGTCGAGCGGCAGAGGTGTCCGAATGGCAGGTATTGCAGCTCCGTCAGGGTAAGGCCGATCAGATGCGGGCAGAGGTGTTGAGCAAACTGGGACGGGTGCTTGGGCGATCGCTGGATCAACTGGTGCAAGAGTTTTCATCCCTAGAGGTTGAGACATCGTCTGCGGCGGTATCCTCCATCGAAGCCGTCCAGCAAGAATATCAGCGATTACAAACTCAACTAGAGCAGCAAAAAATCGCTCTCAGCCAGGATCTGCAGCGTCAAGTGCTGCAGATCCTGGAAACCCTCCTCCTCCAACTTCCGACGGCGGCCTATGCTGCCCAGCAAAACCCTGACTTACCCGCCCAACGATTGCTACCGTTGCTAAAGCCGATTGATCAACTATTGCAGAAATGGGGAGTCGAGGCGATTGCCCCAGTGGGTGCAGAGATTCCCTATGATCCCAAAATTCATCAATTGTTAGAGGGAACTGCGAATGTGGGCGATCGCGTTCGGATCAGATATATAGGATATCGTCAGGGTGAAACGTTGCTGTATCGTGCCAAGGTCAGCCCTGTTTCAAGCCAACGTCAGGTTTAATGTCTGTTTTCAGGAAATTCTCAGGGTTCCTTCAGCTCCCCATCAGTGAGTAGGACTCAGTTTCCTCTAAAGTAGAGGTAAGACCTACCCAGCGGATGATGTTATGGCTCTCCCCTTTGCTAAGCTGTCAGCACGCCCTATTTCCGGCCTTCGTCGATTATCCACCCCTATGCAGTTTTTGGGTTTGATCTGTTTCGCCTTTTTTTCCACTACGGCTCCAGCACTCGCGCAGGACGTAGAACCCAGTGTTAACCCTGTCATCCTTCTTCAGCAAGCTCTGGAATGGATTGATCGTTTGGGCACCACAGGGGCGATCGCTTTTATGGTGATTTATGCTTTAGCCACCGTAGCATTTTTCCCGGGTTCGATATTGACATTGGGAGCCGGAATTCTATTCGGGGTGGTCTGGGGATCGGTCTATGTGTTTATCGGTGCGTGTGGGGGGGCAACCCTGGCTTTTCTCGTCGGACGCTACGTGGCACGGAGTTGGATTGCCAAAAAAATTGCAGGAAACCCAAAATTTGCCGCGATTGACAAAGCTGTAGGACGAGAAGGGTTCAAAATTGTGCTGCTGACGAGGCTTTCTCCGGTCTTTCCATTCAACCTCCTAAACTATGCGTTGGGACTGACCAGTGTGTCTCTCAAGGACTATGGGATGGGCTTTATTGGGATGATACCTGGAACGATCATGTATGTCTATGCAGGCTCTCTTTTGGGCGATCTCGCGACGTTGGGATCAGGCAATTCGTCGATTCCGCCTGCGATCCGCTGGACATTAAATATTATTGGGTTTATAGCCACTGTTGCTGTAACGCTCTACGTCACTAAAGTTGCACAACGAGCCTTAGAAACCGAAGTCGGTGTATCAGATTTAGAAAACGACAACGATGCTGAGGGACAAGCCCATGTATAGCTGGATTAAACCTAGAAGCCATTCTCTCTCGATGGATTTAATTGTTTCATTGGCGATCGCCCCTTTGGAGACTCTATGACACCACAGCACAATGCGTCGTCCCTAATCGCACCGCTCGACACCTACAACCAAACCTTGGTGTCCCACGTCCATCCTCTAGATTGGATCAATCCCACACCAGCCGACTGTTACGACCTCGTGGTGATTGGGGCAGGGACGGCTGGGCTGGTGGTGGCAGCAGGGGCAGCAGGGCTTGGCATTGGCCTCAAAGTGGCGCTGGTGGAACGCCATCTGATGGGAGGAGATTGCCTCAATGTGGGCTGTGTGCCGTCGAAGTGCATGATTCGGTCATCGCGAGTGGTGGCAGAAATGGCGAATGCTGATGCCTTTGGGGTGAAATCTCCGACAGAGATCGAGGTGGATTTCCCAGCCGTTATGGAGCGGATGCGCCGACTGCGAGCAGGCATCAGCCATCATGACTCTGCTCAACGCTTTCGAGATTTGGGCATTGATGTCTTTTTAGGCCAGGGACGTTTTGTACATGACCGCACATTGGAGGTTGAGGGACAGAATCTCAAGTTTCGTAAGGCAGTAATCGCAACGGGAGCAAGGGCAGTGCGTCCGTCTATTCCTGGCTTGGAGGAAGCAGGATTTCTCACCAATGAAACCGTTTTTTCCCTCACCGATTGTCCCAAACGGCTTGCCGTGATTGGAGGTGGCCCGATTGGTGCAGAATTAGCTCAAGCCTTTCAACGCTTAGGTTCAGAGGTAGTTTTGCTCCATAAGAGTGGACATATTTTGAACAAAGAGGATGCTGACGCTGCAGCAATTGTGCAGAATGGCTTTCTCAAAGAAGGAATAAAGCTGATTCTAAATGCAACGATTGATCGCGTAGAGTCTACGCCGGACGGGAAACAGATTCACTACACCAGCAATGGACAATCAGGAAGCGTTACTGTAGACGAAATTCTAGTGGGTGCGGGACGTGCCCCCAACGTCGAGGGCCTAAATTTAGAAGCAGTGGGTGTGAAGTACGACACACGCCACGGGGTCGAGGTCAACGACTATTTGCAAACTACCAATCCCAGGATCTACGCAGCGGGGGATATTTGCATGGATTGGAAATTTACCCATGCGGCGGATACGGCGGCGCGAATCGTGATCAAGAATGCCCTCTTTGCACCCTTTGGACTTGGCCGCTCAAAACTTAGCAGTGTTGTGATGCCCTGGGTGACCTACACCGATCCAGAGATTGCCCATGTGGGACTCTATGAGCATCAGGCGCAAGAGCAGGGAATGACCACAAACACCATTCATATTCCCTTTAGTCAGGTGGATCGGGCGATCGCCGATGGGGAAACCGACGGCTTTATTAAAATTCTCCACAAACAAGGTTCAGACGAAATTCTGGGGGCAACGATCGTCGGTCGCCATGCGGGAGAGATGATTAGCGAAGTCACAACGGCGATCGCCCATAAAATTGGACTCAGTAAACTCTCCAGCGTGATCCATCCCTATCCCACTCAGGCCGAATGCATCAAAAAAGCCGCAGATGCCTACCGTCGCACCCTGCTAACCCCGCGCACTCAAAAGCTCTTGAGTATTCTGACTAAGTTTTCCTGAACTCTCTATTTCTCAATCTGTCTCACTGGGACATGGTGGGCGGCGAGGTGGTCTTTAATCTCGGCAACGGTGAGCTGGCCGTAGTGGAGAAGAGAGGCGAGCAGGGCAGCTTCTGCCCGTCCATCTGTCAACGCCTCCCGGATGTGGTCACAGGTTCCGGCTCCTCCCGACGCGATCACCGGAATTTGCACCTGTTCGGCAATGGTGCGCGTCAGTTCGAGGTCATATCCGGCCTGGGTTCCATCGGCATCCATGCTGGTCACTAGCAGTTCCCCAGCCCCCCGCTGTTCAACGTCCTTCGCCCAGGCGATCGCGTCCAATCCTGTATTTTCACGTCCACCCCGCACATAGACATCCCATCCCGGATTGGCGGGATCGTCCCGACGACGGGCATCGATCGCCACCACAATGCACTGCACCCCAAAGCGATCGCTCGCCCGGTTAATAAAATCTGGGTCACGCACCGCTGAGGAGTTAATGCTGACCTTATCAGCTCCGGCGCGGAGAAGTTTCTTGATCGTGTCGAGGGAGCTAATCCCACCGCCAACGGTAAGCGGAATAAAGACCTGTTCAGCAGTGCGGTAGACCACGTCGTAGATGATGTCGCGGTCTTCGTGGGTGGCCGTGATGTCGAGAAACACCAGTTCATCGGCTCCGGCATCGTTATACGCCTGCGCCAGTTCCACCGGATCACCCGCATCGCGAAGATCTACAAAATTGACCCCTTTCACGACCCGTCCTGCCTTCACATCTAAACAGGGCAAAATTCGCTTCGCTAGCATAGCCACCTCATCATGCTCAAACCATTATTCTAAGCGCTGTACCGGAAAACTTGGGCAAAAACAAAAACAGAACCCAGAGCATACCTGAGTTCCGCCATTGAACGAGTAAAGCCGTTTGGGGAAATTGACTCTGAGTCTTAGGCCAAATATTTGTCTAAGGTTGCGCTATATTCCTCGTACTTCTTTGCACCCACTAGGGTTTCGGCAATCTCGCCATTGGTAAGGAACATGACCGCCGGAATGCTCCGAACACCATACCGTTTGGCGATTTCTTTGTTGGTATCGAGGTCAAGCTTGAAGACCTTGGCGCGATCGCCATACTCATCTGACAATTGATCAATTAGGGGAGCGATCAGCTTACAAGGGCCGCACCAGGTTGCAGTGCAATCCACCACAAATAGAGACTCTGAGGTTAAAAGACTGTCAAATTCGGCTTCGTTTTGAATGTAGGCAGCAGGCATAGGTTTTTTCTCAATCAAAACCCCATTCTCTCATGGAGGGGCGATCGCCCTCCTTAAACCTTCGGCGTTTTTGTGTGCCAATCGGTCGCTTGCTCGTAGGCATAGGCCACCTGGAACACCTTTTCTTCCTGAAGCACATTGCCAATGATCTGCAAGCCAATCGGCAATCCCTGACTGTCAAAACCACAGGGCAAGCTTAATCCCGGTAATCCTGCCAAGTTCACCGGAATCGTCATCAGGTCATTCAGGTACATTGCCAGAGGATCATCAGCGTTATCTCCGGCTTTGAAGGCCGTCGTCGGCGAGGTAGGACAGACCAACACATCCACGTCTGCAAAGGCTTTCTCAAAGTCTTGCTTAATCAGCGTCCGCACCTTTTGCGCCTTGAGATAGTAAGCATCGTAGTACCCCGCCGAAAGCGCATAGGTGCCCACCATAATTCGGCGTTTTACTTCCGAGCCGAAACCTGCCGCCCGGGTCTTCATGTACATATCCAGCAAATTTTCGGCATCATCTGCCCGGAACCCGTATTTCACCCCGTCATAGCGAGCGAGGTTGGCCGACGCTTCCGAAGGCGCAATGATGTAGTAGGTGGGCAGTCCGTAACGGAACATGGGGCAGGAAATGTCCACCACCTCGGCACCGAGGGATTTTAGCGTATCGATGGCCGCGTGAACCGATGCGCCCACTTCGGAATCTAAGCCTTCTCCAAAGGTTTCCGTAATGATGCCGACCTTGGTTCCCTTTTTCAGCTTCGGACCCAGGGCCGCCGTATAATCGGGAATCTCAACCTTAAGGCTAGTGGAATCTTTCGGGTCATAGCCAGCGATCGCCCCTAGCAGAATGGCGGCATCTTCCACGGATCGCCCAAAGGGGCCAATCTGATCCAGCGACGACGCATAGGCAACAAGTCCATAACGGGATACCAACCCATAGGTAGGTTTTATGCCGACCACGCCACAGAACGAGGCTGGCTGACGAATCGAGCCTCCGGTATCTGACCCTAGGGCGATCGGGCATTCTCCAGACGCAACTGCCGCTGCCGACCCACCCGACGATCCACCGGGTACTCGCTCTAAATCCCACGGGTTCGCCGTAACCTGAAAGGCTGAACTTTCGGTAGAACTGCCCATCGCGAACTCGTCCATGTTGGTCTTCCCGACCATGACGGTGCCCGCATCGGCTAACTTTTGCACCACCGTGGCATCGTAGGGCGGCACAAAATTTTGCAGAATCTTAGACCCACAGGTGGTTCGCACGCCCTTGGTACACATATTGTCCTTAATAGCGATCGGAATCCCGGCAAGAACGCCAACCTCTTCGCCCGCTGCAATCTGCGCGTCTACCTGCTTGGCTTTTTCCAGGGCTGCATCTGGGGTGAGCTGCAAAAAGCTGCGCACCTTTGGCTCTAGGCTCTCAATCTGCTTCAACGTTTCTTGAGCTAGTTCAACGGCAGACAGTTTTTTGCTCGTAAGTTGGGTATGCAGTTCGCGGATGGATGCCATGCCGTTACCTCTGGATGAGTTCGAAATTCTAATGTATCGCCAGTATTGAAGGTTAGCACTGAATGCGGCTTTGCGTAAGGGCGATCGCCCGTTCCCACCGCCAAACCATTCAGAGTTGTAATCCCACCTGGCGATCGCGCCACTTCACAAAGTGTGTCATGGGCGATCGCCCTTTTCAATTCTAGGGTGAGAATAGAGGAAAGATACTCAACAGATGAACCTATGCTTTTGACTGGAAACCGATGGAGGGCGATCGCGCTTAGTCCGATCTTTATCCTGGGATTGGTCGGCTGTGGCGCAAGCATTTCTCCGGGCGACTCTCCATCGGCAACCGCTCCCCCAACCACCGCCCAGCCGTCACCCCAGCACACTACGATACCGCCTCAAGTGGAGCGATCGCCCATTCTCGACAATCCGGTGCCGCCTGACCCCCTGCCCGGTGTCAACGACAATGGCGACTATCAAAAGACGAGTTACCGTTCTTGGGTGGTCGTTGATCCCGATCCAGCCGGACTCAATTGCCGATGGTCGGATGAACTGCCTGCGGAATGGTACTCTCCCGCAACGCCCTACCCCCGAATGAACGTGAATGAGTGGCCGATTGTGCGCCAATTTCCTACAGGAACCGAGCTACAGGCCAACATTACCCCCGCAGGGTTTGCCCTGATGTACGACGAAAATCAAGCCCCGTGGCTCAAGGTCAACATTGGCGAACACGACGAAATTTGCCTGGTTCGAGCTAACACGGCCTACATTGAACCGATTCCGTACCCGTAATCCCTACACCTCCCACTTAATCTACCTCCTAGAAATTCCGACTTCTCCCAAGCTGCATCAAGGATTTGTTAACTGTTCCACCTCCTGAACTGGCACATTTCCCTGAAAATAAAAAATCCCTAAAAGCGACGGAAAAACTGGCTTTCAACCCTTCTATCCCTATTCTGTCCATCTGTGCCACTCTAAGAACTCCCCTAAACATCTACGGAAATACCGATGGTTTTCCTGTAGTTTCTAATTAACAACGCACAGGGTGACTTATTGATATGGCTTTCGGAAACGGTATCTTCAACTCTAAAAGATCTAGTTCAAATAACGACAGCGCGCTGAATGTAAAAACGCTAGTATCCTGCGGTGTTCCACCTGCGATCGCCAATAAAGTGGCCTACTCTCCTCAAACGTTAACGACAGCAGAAGTTTGCCAAATTAAGCAATGTCTGGAAAAGACACGCCACAACATTCATCAGAAAGTGGGTAACTTAGACGCCATTATTCAAGAATTTAGCTACGTCGATAGTTTCAATACCCTCTAAACCTGGTCAACACATCTGCATCTGGGAACTCGGTATACCATTAAGGCAATGTGCTGTGGAGCTAGTGACTGGTGGTATTTGCGATCGCCCAGAAAGCAGACCGTTTTCTAACCTATGTCCTGTCAGATTCGAAGACCAATGCAGAACTAGAGATCGTGCCAGAGCGCGGAGGCATCGTGACCCAATGGCGCATCGGGAAGGACGACATCCTCTATCTGGACAAAGAACGATTTCTCGATCCCCAACTCAGCATTCGGGGGGGTATTCCGATTCTGTTTCCCATCTGCGGCGACTTGCCGAATAACGCCTACACTTACCAAGGAACAAGCTATTCCCTCCCGCAGCATGGCTTTGCCCGTAATTTGCCGTGGCAGGTGACACAGCAGGATACCCAGAACGCGGCAGAACTCACGCTTACGCTCCAGCAAACGCCTGAAACCTTAGCGGTGTATCCCTTCGAGTTCCAAATCGACTTCACGTACCGACTCCGGGGCAATCAGCTTGAAATCATCCAGCGCTATACGAATCGCTCCGATGATCTGATGCCCTTTTCCACCGGATTGCATCCCTACTTCAACGTGCCCGACAAGTCCAAGTTGCAGGTAGAAATCCCGGCAACCCAGTTTCAGCGGAAGGGCGAACCGTCGGTTCACCCCTTCGACGGAACATTTGATTTTAGAGAACCGGAAATTGACGTGGCGTTTATGGATGTGTCGGCTCCGGTCGCTGCCGTTGCCGATCCGGTACAGAACTATAAGCTCGTCCTGCGCTACGACCCTCTGTATAGCACCCTGGTCTTTTGGACGGTATTTGGTAAGGACTACTACTGCTTGGAACCATGGAGCGCTCCCCGTAATGCCATCAATACGGGTAAACACTTGACCCATCTTGAACCGGGTGTATCCCTCGAAACGTCCGTAAGTCTCCACATCGAACCTTTAAGCTAGGTCGCCCCATCCATAAAAAATAAATTTGCCCACCGTCCGTTTGATGTGTTAACGTAATTTACGGTGAGCAAGACAGCGCATGACTGCTTTAGGGTCGCTAGCTCAGCGGTAGAGCACTCGGCTTTTAACCGATTGGTCCTGGGTTCGAATCCCAGGCGACCCATAAAATTCGGAAGCGTTATATCGCTAAGGTGTAAGGTGTCAGGACTGTTGCATCGTCAGATGAGCTGTAGGCTATATGGTTACCCTTGAAGACCTAGAACAACGGTTACTTGCACCTACAGAAACAGAGCAGCTTGAATTCAAAGAAGCTAAGCAGCAATACGATACAACTAAACTTTTACGATACTGTGTAGCTTTGGCTAATGAAGGGGGTGGTTATCTAGTCCTCGGTGTCACTAATAAACTGCCTCGAAGTGTAGTAGGGACAAAGGCGTTTCCATCGCCAAATTCCCTCAATGACATCAAGGCTCTAATTGTTGACAGGCTTAGGTTTCGAGTAGAAGTCACAGAGTTAAATCATCCCAATGGACGGGTGCTAGTTTTTGAAATACCCACCCGTCCGATGGGGCAAGCCTTCACTTTTGATGGCGCATATTTAATGCGAGCAGGTGAAGATTTGGTGCTAATGACGCCAGATATGCTCAAACGCATCTTTGCTGAAGATCGGCAGGATTGGTTTTCCCAAGCTGCTCGATCTGATGCTAACCCTGATGATGTCATTGCTCTGCTTGATACTCAAACATACTTTGAACTGCTAGACATACCCTATCCCACAAGTCGTGATGCCGTCTTGGAGCGATTGCAGAATCAAGATTTAATTAAGCAGACATCTCAAGGTTGGATGATCACAAATTTAGCTGCCGTTCTTCTTGCGAAAAAGCTAGATGCCTTTTCTTCTGTATTGGCTCGCAAAGCTCCTCGTGTAGTCATTTACGAGGGCATAAACAAGCTGCAAACACGTGATGATAAAACTGACAATCGTGGCTATGCGGTTGGCTTTGAAGGGTTGGTCGATTTCGTCCATTCTGCTGCGCCACAAAATCGCTTCATTGAAGAAGTCGTGCGGGAAGAAGCTAAGATGTTCCCAAAGCAGGCACTCAGGGAACTAATTGCTAATGCACTGGTGCATCAAGACTTTCTAACTGCAGGTGCTTCAGTGATGATCGAAATGTATAGTGATCGAGTTGAAATTTCTAATCCTGGTATTCCGCCCATTCAGGTAGAACGTTTTATTGACGAATATCGTTCACGTAATGAACAACTCGCAGATCTTATGCGTCGCTTTGGTATTTGTGAAGAAAAAGGCAGTGGCATTGACAAAGTAGTAAATGCAGCAGAGATATTTCAGTTACCTGCACCAGATTTTCGCGTTGGCGAGACACGCACTACATCTACTTTATTCGCCCATCAGGACTTTGCCGATATGAGTAAATCAGATCGAATTCGAGCCTGCTATCAGCACTGCTGTTTGCAATATGTTAGTAATCAGCGGATGTCGAACCAGACGCTACGGAAGCGGTTTGGTTTTGACGAGTCAAAGAATGTCTTGGTCTCTCAAGTGATTGGAGCTACCAAGGAAGCAGGGTTAATTAAGGCAGATGAATCCGCGTCTGCCTCGACACGCTATGCTCGTTATCTGCCTTTTTGGGCATAGAAGTGCTTAAAAGCAAATCTGTACAGCTAACCATCTAAAGCTTGAAGCCCTGTTGAATCGAGCATCTAAGTGCTTAAAAGCAAATTGGAACTTCCATGAAGTCAATAAACCAGCAGTGTCTTAGCTCGACTTTATCCAATTGATCCAAAAAGGAAAGCAGCAAGCAGAATTCAGATGAG